>JBDTTN010000172.1:0-6180 GCA_039930625.1 Gemmatimonadota bacterium
GGCTCGAGGCCCAGGGCCTGGACGCCGAAGATGGCCGGCTCGTTGTCAGGCGGGAGATCGGCGCCGATGGCCGCTCCCGCGCCTGGGTCAACGGCAGTCCCACGACCGTAGGCGTGCTGACCCGCATCGGCAGCCTCCTCGTCGATCTCCACGGGCAGCACGAGACCCAGTCGCTGCTGCACGCCGAAGGTCAGCGGGACATTCTCGACGCGTTCGCCGGTACCGGGCCTGAGCGGGCGGCGCTGCTGGAAGCTCACGCCGCACTGGAGACGGTCCATGCGGAGGAAGCGAGCCTCACCGCGCGGCGGGACGAGGTTCGCCGCCGCGCCGACTACCTCCGCCACGTGGTGCAGGAGATCGACCAGGCAAAGCTCGTCGCAGGGGAGGACGAGGAGCTCGACACCGAGGCCCGCCGGCTCGGGCACGCCGCTACCCTCGCCGAGCAGGCGCGACGGCTGGCCCAGTTGCTCGACGCTGACGAGAGTGGCGCCCTCCCCATTCTCGGCCAGGCCGACCGGCTGCTCGGCAGTCTCGAGCGCATTGACACTGCGCTCCCCGGGTGGCGCGAGCTCTTCGATGGCGCTTATGCCAATCTCGCTGAGCTCGCCCGGCTGGCCGGCGACTACGCCGATTCGCTGCAGGAGGACCCCGCGCGGCTCGCCGAAATCGAACGACGCCGGGACCTCATCTACCGGCTCAAGCAGAAGCATGGGGCGAGCCTGGAGGCTGTGCTCGCGACCCGGGCGGAAGCCGGCGCCGAGCTCGATCTCCTCGATTCGGCCGACCTCGATCTTCGCCAGCTAGGCGCTCGCAGGGTCGCGGCGCAGGGCGCCTGTCAGGCGGCAGCGGATGGTCTGAGCGTCAAGCGCCGCGAGGCGGCGGGCCGGCTGGGCCGCACTGTCACGCGTCTGCTGCCGCAGCTCGGCCTCGCCGGCGGCAGGATGGAGGTGGAGCTGGTCGAGCTTGGTCGGATCGAGTCGATGGGGCAGGAGAGCGTGACCTTTACGGTGCGGCTCAATGCCGGGCTGATCGCGCGGCCCATCGCCAGGGCGGCGTCAGGCGGCGAGCTCTCCCGTCTCATGCTGGCGCTCAAGGTCGTGCTCGCCAAGCACGACGCTGTGCCGACGCTGATCTTCGATGAGGTGGACCAGGGGATCGGCGGAGAGGTCGGTGCGCAGGTCGGGGATGCCCTGGCCGAAGTCGCGGTGCGCAGGCAGGTGCTGGTGATCACCCATCTGCCCCAGATCGCCGCGCGGGCCGAACGACACCTCGTCGTGTCCAAGGCCGCGCGCAAGGGGCTCGCGACCAGCGATGTCCAGCAGATTCACGGTGAGGATCGGGTCACCGAACTGGCCCGCATGCTGGGCGACGCCGATGCCGACACCGCCCGGCGCCACGCCGCGGCGATGCTGGGGGCAACGGCATTGTAGCGGCGACCCTTGTGGTCGCCCCTGCATCGTCCGTCCGCCCTACCGCCCCAGCAGTTCCCCCACCACAGCCAGCCGCTCGGTGCGATCGCAGATCACCTTGACCGTGACCAGGATCGGCACCGACAGCACCGCCCCCGGCACGCCCCAGATCCACAGCCAGAACATGAATCCCAGGAAAATCGCCAGCGGATTGAGCGGTAGCCGGCGGCCAAGCAGCAGGGGGGTGAGGAAATTCGCCTCGAGTGCATGCAATGCGAGGTAGGCCAGTGGAGGTAGGAGTGCCTGACCCACATCCGGAAGCGTGATCAGCGCGACCATCCCCAGCAGCCCCGCCATGATCACCGGACCGATGTACGGCATGAAGTTGAGCACCGCCGCGACCACGCCGAGCAGCACCGGTGTCGGCATGCCGAAGAGCGCCATGATGACCGCGGTGATCAGGCCCAGGATGGCGTTGATCGCGGTGACGGAGACCAGGTACCGCGAGATCTGCGACTCCGCCTCGTGCACGATGATCAGGAACCGTTCCGCATGCTCGCGCGGCAGGATCCGCGGCAGCTTGCGCAGCAGGCCTCCCCCCGTGGAGAGGAAGAAAAAGGCGAGTACCAGCGTAATCAGCAGGTTAGCGGTGAAGTGCCATGCCCCGCCCAGGATCAGCTCGCTCACCGTGGGTTCCTTGATCGCTACCTGCGGCGTATCGGAGGTGGGACCCACGTCAGTCATCTGGTCCACCGTCGCGGCAGTGCGGGTCACGTTCTCGAGGGAATGGAGCAGCTTGCGGACCTTGGTGTCGAGCTTCTTGAGATCCTGCGGCGCCCGCGCGACCCACTCCGACGCCGGGGTCCACAGCTCGTACATCGCGACCGAGATCCCCGCGAGCAGGAGCAGCAGCACCAGGGCCGGCGCCAGAATCCCGCGGATGTGAATCCGGTGCAGCAGGCGAACCAGCGGAGTGAGCAGCAGCGCAAGGAACAGCGCCAGCACGATCGGGAGCAGCAGCTCTCGCGCGATCGAGAGGGTATAGACCACCGCGAGGGCAAAGAGCCCGGTGATCGCAAAGGAGCGCAGCTCCGCAGGGCGGAAACGGTTCGAGTGGGAAGCGGGGGAGGCCTGCGTCATCATATCCCTCAGCGCCAGAGGCGTTGATACCAGCGTATCTCCAGGCGGGTCGTGCGAAACTTGAGCATCCGGTCGCCGCTGCCCTGCACAACCGTGGTGTAGTTCCACGAGGCGTCGACCGGCCAGCCGCAGCGGTGCCCCGGCTCGCACTCAAGTGCGGAGCGCCCGACATAGGTGACGCCGACCCCCACCGCGAGCGCGCTCCGCCGGCTCAGGGAGAATATGTTGGGATCGAGCCCCGCAATGGTATCGCTCGAACGATCATACCCCGTCCGGTCGGCCGAGACGCGCTGGTAGTCCACCTGGCTGAGGATGGCGAGATTCCTCGCCAGCCGGATGTACGGCTGGACCCCGAGACTGAGAATGTCACCGGCGTTGTAGCGCAGGTTGGTCAGCCGGCTGGCATCGGGGTAGGCTTCACTCGGCGCGGCCAGCCGCCGCACCCGGAGGGCGGCGAACCGCACCAGGTAGCCCCCGGTGAACCGGGCGCCGAACACCCGGCTGCCAAGATCGGCGGTGCCTGACAGACCGGCCTCGTAGCGTCCGTTGCCGGTGCCGACGTCCAGCAGATTGTTGGGATTGTCCCGCTGACCGGTCGGCATCCGGAACAATCCCGACACGGCGAAGCGGAAGCCGCCCGTCTTTCCCGGTTGGTCGAAACGGTCCACGAGCGTGTAGTTCGCGCCGACATCCATGTCGCCCGGCCGCGCGATCCTGGATTCCGCCAGCGGAAAGGCGCCGATGGGCCCGAGCTGGTCGCCGACCGCGGTGGCAAACTCGGCATCGGTGAGGCGCGCGGGCGGGAGGAAGGGAGCGCCGGAGAATCCGGTGATGGCGAGACTGTTGGCGAGGGTATCCTGTACTCCCTGGACCAGATTGATGATCTGCTGGCCGGCGGCGCTTCCCTGGGTGGGCAGAAAAGGCGACGCGACGCCGGGGTCGATCGTGAGGGCCTGCAGCTGGTCGCGGAGGGTTGCGCCGCGCGCCGAAATCGATTGTGCCAGCGCGAGCTGCGCTCCGCTGTACGCACCATTCGCGATCTGGGTGTTGAGCGTGGCCAGCGCGTTGTCGAAGCCGGAGAAGAAGGTCGCCGCAGTCCCGTTGTCGACATGCCCCGGGAGCGCGGTGTTGAGGCCGGCGTTGGCCGCGGTGGAATCGAGCTTGAAGTGGGCCTGCACCCGCGTGGTCACCAGCGGGATGTCGCCGAAGATGGTGAGCTTGCTGGTGAGGCCGATGGCGGCGCTGATCGTTCCGGTCCCGATGGTAAGCTGGCCATTGGCGCGCTGGCTGCCGAGATTGAGCCTGCTGCCGGGCTGGCCGAGGATCGCGCTCAGCAGGGAGTCGGCGCTGCGGAGCCCGGGCAGTCGGTCGGCGCCGAGGGTAGGGCTGCTGAAGTCGGCGAGGTAGTCCTCGGTGTGCCCGTTGAAGATTCGCTGGTCGGCGCTCTCGAACCTGCCGCGGATGTCCACGCGGAGAGCCCCTCTGGGGACGCCAATCGGAGCGAGCTGGGCCGAGAGCGGTCCGGTCGTTGCCAGGAGCAGAACCGCACCAAGCCGCGCAAACCGATGCAAGCAACCTCCGGGAAGGATCGCCGTCTGTGAGCCACGCGTCACCCGTTCGACAGGCAACATCGCTCTTTCAGGAGCGGTTTGGAAGCGGCCCGACAGTGGTCGCCTCCGCGCCGGGGCGGGTGAATCTGCTGGGGGAACACACCGACTACAACGGTGGACCGGTCCTGCCATTCGCGCTCGACCGCCGGACCGTCGTGGCCGCGGCCCAGGCAGAGCGCTGGGAAGCGATCTCCGCGACGGACAACGAGGTCCACGCCCTCGATCCCGAATGCATCGTGCCGGGGCTGTGGACCGGTTACCTCGTGGCGGTCATCCGGATTCTGCAGAAGAGCGGCATCGCGATGCCGACCGCGCGGCTTGCGGTCGCCAGCAGCGTGCCGGTCGGCGCCGGCCTCTCCTCTTCTGCGGCATTGACCGTCGCTGCCGCGCGGGCGCTGACTGGTCTCGCCGGCCGGCGCGTACCGCCAGGCGTGCTCGCGGAGGTCGCGTATCGCGCGGAGCACGACGAGGTGGGTGTGCACTGCGGCCACATGGATCAGACCATCGCTGCTCTGGGGCGTGCGGGACATGCGATGCTCTTCGAGACGGCCAGCGGCACGGTACATCATCTGCCGCTGCCCGGCCGCGTGTGGGTCTTCGATACCGGTGTGTCGCACCGGCTGACCGGCGGCCATCTGAACGAGCGCCGTCGGGAGTGCGAAGAGGCGCTGCGGCAGGTGATCGAGAATGGCGTTGCGGTGCGTCACTTGGCGGAGATCACCGAAGCTGACCTTCCCGCGCTCCTGCGTGCCATCCCGGCGCCGTGGAACGCACGCATCCGTCATGTGGTGACCGAAACGATCCGCACTCGCGCCGCCGCCCACGCCCTCGCCGCGCGCGATCTCCCTGGCCTCGGCAGGCTCATGCTGGAAGGCCATGAGTCGCTCCGGGCAGACTATCAGTCGAGCTGCGCGGAAGCGGATCTGCTGGTGGAGTCGCTGGTGCATCACGGGGCGCTGGGTGCTCGGCTGACGGGCGCGGGGTGGGGCGGGGCGGTCATTGCGCTGTTGCCGGAGGAGAAGACCGCCCGCATCGTGGCGGAGGTGCAGGAGGCCTATCGTGGCACGTATGGCCGGGTGCCGCTGGTCTGGGCGACAACGGCGGGGGCGGGGGTGCGGAGCGAGAAGTGAGCGCAACGTCGTGCATCGACCCTCACATCTCACTCGGATCTTCGTAGCTTATTGCTGGCGCTCGGGTGGCGAAACTGGCAGACGCATGGGACTTAAAATCCCAAGAGGAGCAATCCTCATGTGGGTTCGATCCCCACCCCGAGCACTTCACCGCACGACGTTCTGACCCTCGTACGAAACCCGGTTCAGCACTGGGAAGCCGCATCACGCAGGGTGAAGACCCGGTCAGGTGAGAGGGTCTCAGGTCGAGTCCGAGGCGCCCTGCGATCCGGTGGTGTCGTGATCCGTCGGCGGCAGCACCATTCCCAGGCCGATGCAGCCCGCCAGGAACAGGACGGCGCTCAATCCGGCGTGGCCCAGGGACACGAGAATTCCGCCGCCGAAAAAGGCGCTGACCGCGAAGCTGATCCCTGCAGCCCTTCCTCTGCTTGCCACAGATTCTCCTCGGGCTTGAATTTCGGGGCCTGGACCGCTGACTTGGCGCGAGTCGATCTCGAAGATCGTCAGCGCCATCGGATCAATTGTGCCCCTACCGCTCCGGACTCACTCGGCGGGCATCCGGTGCCTGCGCCAGAACTCGCTCCGCGAAGTCCAGCCGCTCCTGCGCCTCACTGAGCTCCCCCCGCATCATGTTTACCTCCGCTTCAAGCGCCTCGAGCCGGTCCTCGAGTCCGGTCCCGCCGGAGTCCTGCCGCAGGCGCAGCGCCCAGACTCCGAACGCCACGGCGAGCCCGGCGTGCGTCGCCGCATGCAGCGGCTCCGCCGCCGCCGCCGCGAAGCCTACCGCAACCAGGTTGCCGAGGCTCAGTACGACGGCGATGGGGCGCCAGATCGCAGGCTTGAAGTTCATGGTGAGTTCCTGCCTCGGCTGTCTATCAGCGGGAGTTCGAG
>JBDTTN010000173.1:0-6172 GCA_039930625.1 Gemmatimonadota bacterium
GACCCGTCCGCCACCGATTTTGCGGAGCAGCACCTGTGCGATGACGCCGCGAAGCGACTCGGCGAGCATCACCCGCACCTGCGACTGCCGGTCGGCCGGGAACTGGTCGATGATCCGGTCGATCGTCGAGGGTGCCGTGGTCGTGTGCAGCGTCCCGAAGACGAGGTGCCCCGTCTCGGCGGTCTCGATGGCGATCGAGACGGTTTCGAGATCCCGCAGCTCCCCGACCATGATGACATCCGGGTCCTCGCGGAGCGCAGCCCGGAGCGCCGCCTTGAAGGACTTGCTGTGCTGCCCGACCTCCCGCTGTGTCACCACGCACTTGAGCGGCGGGTGGACGTCGATTTGCCGGAGCCGGTCGGACCGGTCACCAGCACCAGCCCTTTCGTCAGGAAGCAGAGCCGCTGGATCTCGGGCGACAGCCCCAGCTCCTCCGCAGTACGGATGCGGGAGGGGATGACCCGGAAGACCGCCATCGGGCCGCGCCGCTCCTGCGCGGCGTTGCAGCGGAAGCGCGCCACCCCGGGGACCTCCCAGGCCCAGTCGACGTCCCCGGTCTCGCTGAAGATGTTGAGGTCCACCGGCCGCATGATCGAGGTGATCATCGCATGCAGGTGATCTTCTTCGAGCACCGCCCCTTCGAGACGCACCAGCTCGCCGTCGAGCCGCACGATCGGCTGCTCCCCGGTGCGCAGGTGCAGGTCCGAGGCGCCGCGATCCGACGTGAGTCGGAGCAATTGTTCCAGTTCGGCCCGGGCCGCGCCCCCCGCAGGCGGCGCGGCGAACATCGCCGTCCGGCGCCCGGCGGGCACCTTCGCCACCACCGGCTCGGCGGCCGAGATGACCGCGGCGGCGGGAATCGAAACCGCGCCGGCGGTAGCGGGCCGGACCAGGACCCGAGTGCCATCGGGCTCGGGGAGGACCTCGACCGAGAAGGGCTGCCCTGCAAACTCGTAGCCGAAGCTGAACGGCGTCGAGGTGTCGAGCCGGGGATGATCGGAGAGCGGGGTGATCTCGCGCACCAGCGAGATGATCTGGGCGCTGGTCAGCGGATCCTTGGTCACCGCGCGCGGGGCGCCATCGAACAGCAGGCTGGCGGGCTTGCCCGGCGCCAGGACGAGTCCCTGGGCCTTGTGATCGAAGATGGCCTGGAGAAATCGGTCGAGTCTGGGCACGTCGCTATTCAGGAGAGAGGACGGACGGCGCGAACGAAAGCCCGATTCAGGCACAGGCTTCCCTCGTCGGTGACGAGCAGGAAGAACCGTTCCGGGGCGTTCAGAAAGTCGAGTGCGCGGGAACGGGTCGGCGGCATCTCGCTCATGGCGATACCGCGGTGCTCGGCGCCTCCCACCATCATGATCTCGAGCGGAAGCATGCGGGCCACAGTCTGGCGCTCCGCATCGTCGGTCACCTGTGCCGGCTGAAAGGCAAAGGCGGCCACCTGCGCCTTGGCGACGAAGACGACGTCGCCCTGCGGCAGATTCATGGCGAAGAATGCATCCTCGCGGTTGAGCATCTCGATAGGCGTCTCGGGTCCATCGCGCCAGGCCACTCGCGGCTGCAGATGCGCCTCGCCCTGGATGATCAGACCCTCGGCCAGGGTGACCCGCACCGGGAGGCGCTGAGTCGAGGCCCAGTCGGTCATGAGGCCCGGATCGCGACGCCGGCCCGCTCGCCGTGCAGCCGGATCGCCTCCAGATAGTCGGCGCCCTCGCCGAGTGAGGCACGCGCCTCGTGCATGAGCTGGCTCGCCTTCGAGAGCAGCGGCGCGGCGACGCCCTGGCTCTCGAAGAACCGCACCGCGATCCCGATATCCTTGTCGAGCAGCGCCAGCCGGAAGGTCTTGGGATAGGCGCCCGTCAGCACCCGGTCCGGCACCAGCCCTTCGGAGACGAACGACCGGCCGGACGATGCGTTCAGCACCTCGAGCGCCTTTTTCGCCGGCACTCCGGCCTTGGCCAGGGCCACGAATCCCTCGCCAAAGGCAAGAATGTGCGCCGCGAGCAGCGCGTTGTTGACCGCCTTGAGCGCGTCGCCCGCGCCCACCGGGCCGAGATGTTCGATCCGCTTCCCGAAGCAGGCAAGGATCGGCAGGGCGCGGGCAAAGGTCGCCGGGTCCGCACCCACCATCACCGTCAGGGTGCCCGCCTCCGCGCCGTTGGTGCCACCGCTCACCGGACAATCCGCAAAGGCCACTCCGGCCGCGGCAAGCCTGACACCGATGCGCTGGGCACTCTCCGGATCTCCTGAGGTACAGTCGAGGAAGAGTGCGCCGGGAGCCAGGCCGGCGAGGATGCCGTCCGGGCCGTCCAGCAGCTTCTCCACTTCAGCCGATGTCGGCAGACAGGTCAGCACCACCTCCGCCCCCGCGACTGTCTCCCGCGGTGTGCGCGCGGCCCTCGCCGGATGGGCGCCGGCTAATTCGGTCGCGCGGGCCGCGGTGCGGTTCCAGACCACAAGGCTGTGGGAGCGGGCGAGGTGTGCCGCCATGGGTCGCCCGATGGCGCCGAGTCCCAGAAAGGCGAGCTTCATGCTCAGGACGCGGGCTTCCCGGTGAGCCCGCCCCGCTGCCCGAGTTCACGGTCGAGCATCACCAGCGCCGCCTGATTGTCTCCCACCCGGCGTACGCTCTCCAGCACGTGGCCCGAGTTCTTCTCCTCCTCGACCTGCTCGGTGATGAACCACTCGAGGAACACCTGGCTCGCATAGTCGCGATCATCCAGCGCGAGGCCGTACAGCTCGTCGATGCTCTTGGTGACGCTCTGTTCGTGCTTCTTGACCTGCTCAAAGACTTCGAGCGGATGCTTGAAGCTGGTCGGTGGCCCGCTCAACGGCTGCAGCTGCACCCGGCAGCCACGGTCGATGAGGTGGTCGAAGATCTTCATCGCGTGCACCGACTCCTCGCGGGCCTGCAGTCTGAGCCACGCCGCGAATCCGGGCAGGGTCTGGTCCTCCATCCATGCGGCCATCGACAGATACACGTAAGCGGACTCGAACTCCTTGCGGATCTGATCGTTCATGGCCTTCTGCAGGCCCTTGGTCGGCGTCATGCGCGGGCTCCGTCCCTGTAGGTGATGACGGGGTGAACGGTATACCGGGGCGACACACTCGGCCAGTCGTCCCGGCCCCGGGGATTCAGGACGCGGTACCCTGAATTAGCTTCCGAATAGTTCGTGGAAGCCCGTGCAGCGCCAATCCCGGAGCAGAGGGCCATGCCGCCTCGCATCATCCATGTCGATCTCGATGCATTCTTTGTCGAGGTCTGCCGTCAGCGCCACCCGGAGCTCCGCGAGGTGGAGCTGCTGGTCGTCGGTGGACGGCGGGAGTCGCGCGGCGTAGTGCAGTCGGCCTCCTATGCCGCCCGACGCTTCGGCGTGCGCTCCGGGATGCCTATCGCCGAAGCCGCCCGGCGCTGTCCCGGCGCCACCTTCTTCAAGGGGGAGTTCGCCCACTATCGTGAGGCATCCCGCGCGGTGCGCCAGGTGCTGGCCCGGCACTCGCCGACTGTGGTGATGGCCTCGCTGGACGAAGGCTACCTCGATTTCAGCGGCACCGAACGGCTCTATCCCGTCTCCCTCCTGCCGGTCGCCGAGCAGCTTCGAGCGGAGATCGCGCAGGCGACCGGTCTCGACGCGAGCGTCGGCATCGGCCCCAACCGGATGATCGCCAAGCTCGCCTCCGACTACGCCAAGCCGCGCGGCACCTGCGAGGTACGCGCCGGCTGGGAGGAGGGGTTCCTCGCCGGCCTCGAACTCCGGGCGCTTCCAGGCGTCGGCCCGCGTACCGCGGAGCGGCTCACCCGCCTGGGCCTGACAGAAGTCGCGCAGGTGCAGCGCCTCTCCGAGACCGAGCTCGCCCGCCTGGTAGGCGGGTACGCCCGCGAGCTCAAGTGGCGGGCGCATGGACGTGGCTCGTCCGCGCTGCACGGCGAGCGCCTGCCCCGCTCCATCAGCCGGGAGACCACACTCTCCAAGGATGCGAGCGATCCGGCTTACCTCGACACCCTGCTCACTCGCTTTGTTGGCCGGGTCGCCTCACAGCTCCGCGAGGAGGGGCTGGTCGCGAAGACGGTCGTCCTGAAGCTTCGGCACGCCGACTTCCACACGGTCACCCGGCGTCATACCCTGGAGACGGCGACCGACCTCGACATCGAACTGCTCGGACCGGCGCGGACGCTCTTCCGCGCCGCGTTCGATGAGGCCGTCAGGCGACGCCAAGGGGTGAGGCTGATCGGAGTCGCGGCCACCAGTCTGGCGCAGTCCGCGCCGGCGGACCTCTTCGAACCCGCCGAACGGACCCGGCTCCGCGAACTCACCAGCGCGGTGGACCGGGTCCGGGAGCGGTTCGGCTTCGATGCGGTCACACCGGCGGCCACCCTGCGGCTCGATTCCCGGAATCGCGAATGAGGCCCGCCACCCTGCTCCTGATATTCGCCTGCGCCGGTGCACCACTCGCGGCGCAGGAGGAGGCCGCGACCGCCGCAACCGCCGGGCGCTGCAACGGCGGAGAGGCCGATGCCTGCGTCCGCTTCGCCCAGCTCCTGGCCCAGGGCATCGGCATCCGGGCCGATCCCGGACGAGCCGAGCGGCTTTCGCTCTCCGCCTGCGATATGGGTGCCGCCGCCGGCTGTACCCAGCTCGGTCGATGGTTGCAACGCGGGCTCTATATGAACGCCGATCCCGGCAAGGCACTCGCGCTCTTTCGCCGGGCATGCGACGCCGCGGATCCCGAGGGCTGCCAGGCGGCGGCGAGCGCCTACGAAGCCGGCGAAGGCGTGGTGCCCAGTCTCGAGACGGCGATTGGCTTCGCGCAGCGCGCCTGCGACGCCGGCGGGGGACGGTCCTGTCTCGGACTCGGCGAACGCTACGAGCGGGGAGTCGGCCCAACCTTCAGGAATGAAGGCAAGGCCGCGGCGCTGTACCAGCTCGGCTGCGACCTGGACGAGGCCAACAGTTGCGTCCGCCTCGGCACGATGTATCACGACGGGCGCGGCGTCCCCCAGGACGATGAGCGGGCACGATCGCTGTACCGTCGCGCTTGTTACATAGGCAACAATGCGGCCTGTCACCTCGCACCGCTGCTGCGAGACGACGTCCCGATGATGCGGCCGTAGACTGCCGGGAAAGGGGGAACGGGAAACGGGAGAAGGAAATGCCTGAACCGATCCGCAGCGGCGAGGGGACGCCCGGAGACGCACCACTCCCCGTGTGCCGAGCATTCCTTACTAAGGCCGAAAGTCCTTCTGCTCGAACCGCAGACCCACCGACCCCGTCGCACGGTCTACCTCCCCGCCGAGGTTCTTGAAGATGGCAGTGGTGCCGCTGGCGGCGGTGGCCTCGACCGCGCTGTTCAGAAACAGCGGGTAGTAGCCGATTCGGGCCCTGGTAGTGCCCGGGGTGACGCTGCACTCGCAGCGCTGGGCATTGACGGTGCCCGCATTGACGGTGATCAGCAGCGGGCCGGCGGTGCTGTTGCTGATGAGCGGCGCGAAGACCGGCGACTCGGTGCTCCCGGCATCTACCGCGCGCAACACCTCGCCGCTCGGAGCCGGATCGGTCATGCTGCCCTGCAGCTCGATGCCGAGCGGCTTTCCGCCCGGCCCGATCGGACGCACCAGATACCACTGCGCCACCATCGGACCCTTCGCCTTCACTTCCTGGCGGACCCGACCACCGGCCGGCACCGCGAAGGTGACCGCGCCGACGGTGACCTTGATCGGCTCCACCAGCCGGTTCTCGACCACCAGCACCGGGGCCCGGCCGAACAGCAGCCACGCCCCCACCCCACCCGCGGCCAGAAGAAGGAGGAGCAAGAGCAGTGGAGTCCGGCTCTTCGGCGCCGGCGACGCTGCGACTCCGACGACCGGTGGGTTCGCCGCAGGTGCAGAGCGCTGAGTCGCCGGTGCGGCTGGCACAGCCGGCACGGAAGCACGCGGAGTCTCAGCGCTCGGCATGATCGCCGTCGCGTCCTCGCTTTCGAGCTTTCGGGCGATCCGCTCGGCACTGATCACGCCCTGTGATCCTGACTCGCGGCCGGTGGTGAGGGCATCGAGCAGCATCGCGACCGACTGGAATCGCTCCGCCGGCCGCTTCGCCAGGCAGCGCACGATGACGTTGGAGATCCAGATCGGAATCCGGGCGTTCTTGGCGGTGGCGATGGGCGCCGGCTCGCT
>JBDTTN010000174.1:0-6144 GCA_039930625.1 Gemmatimonadota bacterium
CGGCGTTCATGCCGAAGGCGAGCACGAATGGGTCCCCGTAGTCGAACCGGCCCCGAACCGCGACGAGCGTAACCAGCACCGCCGCGGCTCCCCAGCCCCACCATCGCGCCGCTCGAGCAGCGCCAGCTATCCCTCCGGCGCCGCGTGCCGCCGCTGCAAGCAGCGCGCCTACCGCGAGACCATCCATCCGCGCCGGCAGCAGGACGTAGCCCGCCACCGGATTCCCCGCCTGGGCAAAGAGCACTCGGCTCACGCTCGCTGCCACGATGCAGAGTACCGAGACCCGCATGAGGGAGCGCCGGCTCGCGGATAGCGCCAGGAGCGGCCAGAGCAGGTAGAACTGCTCCTCCACCGCCAGCGACCAGTAGTGCTGCATCGTGGCAGCGAGCGCCGTCCATCCCTCCTTTGCCACCAGGATATTGGTGAGCCAGGTGGCGGTCCATCCGAGCCGCGCCGAGGCGAACTCCCCGCGGAACGCGAGGACGACGACCTGCACTCCCAGTGCGACCGCATACGCCGGCACGATCCGCCGCAGCCGGCGCAGGTAGAACTGGCCCAGCGCCCCGGGCTGGTCCCTGGTGTCGAGGAGAATGCCGGTGATGAGGAAGCCGGAGAGAACGAAGAAGAGATCCACACCGAGCCAGCCGCGGGTGGCGATGGCCAGCAGCGCGCGGTCGAGCGGCGTCCGCCCCTCGAACCCACCGAAGAAGGCGATGTGATACAGAAAGACCGCGAGCACGGCCAGCCCGCGGAAACCATCGAGAGCAGGAAATCGCTGCGCCCGCATGGGGCACAATATAGGGAGCGGGGCGGCATCCGGCCGCCCCGAAGCTCAGCTCCGACGCGGCAGGACGGTTTGCATCAGTGCGCGACCACCTTCACGCGAGGCAGGGTGGAGATTCCATCGGAGAGATCCACGGTGACCCCGCCGCTGCCGGCAGGCACCCGGACCGAACCGCCCCGCGCGAAAGAAATGATCTGACCGGTGCGGGCATCCCGGACCACCGCCATCGGGTAGACCGGATCCCAGCGCAGATCCATCTCCTGCCCGACCCGCGTTCCACGCACCGCCGAGCGCTGCCATCCTCCGCCGGGCACCTGTGCTGTGCCAGCACGGAGCCCTGGGGCCGGCGCGCGGACGACGGTGAGCCCGTCCCCGAGCAGGCGGATCGAGGTGAGCCGGGCCTGCTCCGCCTGCGCGAGCGGCACGACGTAGGAAAAGTGCCGCTCGTCGCCTGACGGAAGATCGGCGACCAGATCGCCGGCGAAGGCGAGACTGAATACCCGACCGCCGGCGGCATCGAAGCCCTCGACCCGATGCGGGCCCGCCTCCGCCGGAAGCCGCGCCGGCGCATCGACCACCACCGCTGGCTCGAGAATCACGTTGCCATTGATGATCCGGCCCCACACCAGCAGCCCGCGTCCCGTCCCCGCTGCGGCGGGCTGGATAATCGGCCCGGTGCCCCGCGCCGCGAGGACCGCCAGATAGGTGTAGTCGCTGATCCAGTCGGGATTGCAGTAGCTCATCAGGTCCTTGTACGTCCCAGGAGCCTTCAGCGACAGTGCGGGGAGGTCGAGCCCCCAGGTGCCGATATCGGCGTTGGCATAGGGATACGCGAGATCGGGTCCGCTGGGATTGCCGCAGGGCGCGTGCTGCCGCCCGAAGTTGTGCCCCAGCTCATGCGCGATGACGCCCGGCGCGCTCGAGGCCTTGTCCCACCCGATCGCCGCCGGATAGCCGATGTAGCCGAGCCCGGCGATCCCGCCGCCGTAGGTGACCTGCAGGATGCCGACGTAATCGCTGCCGCTGCCATCCGAGGACTTGAGCGCGCTGATTTCGCTGAGAGTCTGTGACCAGGCTCCGTTGCCGTCGTTGGACTGATAGACCGGTGCGTCGGTCGTATAGGTCGCGCGCACATCGACATTGGTGCTGCTCAGCGGAAACATGCTCTGCGTCACTGCGGCGAAGGCGGCCTTGTTGGCGCCGCTCACCTGGCCGGTGAGGTTGTTCGCCGACTGCTTGATCGGCACAAAGCGCAGGTTGAACTGTGGCACGGTCTGCACCGTCACCCCCTGCACCGAGTTCCCCCCCGGCCAGCGATTGTCGGACTCATCGATTTCGGCGATGGCGTCGCCGGGATCCAGCTCGACCTGATAGCTGAGCCCGCTCGCCACCCGTGCTCCGGGGACCAGCACATTCCAGGAACTCGCGAGCGTCGCCGTGTCCGCCACCTGCGGCACGGAAGCCGACGGTGCCGTGACATTCACCGAGTCCACCTGGGTCGCACCCTGGAAGAGGCGGATACGCACTACCGGCTGGGCCGAGTTGGCACCGTTGGCGGTGACGAAGACCCGGAACAGGGCGTCCCGCCCGGCCACCATCGGCACGCTGCCATTCGCGCTCTGAGTACTCTGAATGAGCTGCACACCGGCGACATGGAGATTCAGGCTGGTCGCCGGGCCGCCGCTGTAGGTGGCGGTGACCGCGACGGTATCGGTGCCGGTGACCACGACGCTGTCCGCCGTCAGCGAGGCGGTCCAGGTCTGGCTCTGCGCATTGACGTAGCCGGCGCTCAGGCGGTAGGTGCCGCCCGCGAGGCCGGAGAGCTGCATCGTGTTCGGGACCTGATGGCTGTAACCGCCGGGGCCGGTCACCGAGATGCGGCCGTTCGTGCCGGCAGGGAGCCCGAGTACGGAGACTGCCAGGCTGCCGCCGGGCCCGGTGCCCATGGCCGTCTTCTCCGAACCGCCGCAGCCGGCGAGGACCGCCGTGAGTGCGAGGATGGAGACCAGAAGTCGCAACTGGGAACTCATCTGGGTTCGATGCATGGACTTCGTTGCCCCCATGGGTGTCTCCGGGTACTGCCTATCCTCGGTCGAGAGACCGGGACGCGCAGATCGCAGCGCACTGACAGCCGAGACAAAAGGGAAAATCCGGGCCAAGTCGGCTGGCCGGAGGGCCTGGGGTGCAGCAGAATGTGACAGCCGGGGCGGCGGCGGGAGGTGCCGTGGGTCACCACCATAACATCTTGTCTCTAAATAGCTTGCTCAGCTCCACCCTGATCCGGTCCTCGGCTGCCTGGCGGCTCGTTCGTCCGGACTTCAGATGGTGGGCCGACAACCCGGTTCCGACCCCCCTTCTTGGCGTCGAAGAGCCTTGCATCCGCCCGGTCGAGCAGGTCTTCTGCCTGAGTCCCGTCGAAGCCATAGGAGGCGAGCCCGATGCTGATAGTGACTTTGGCCACATCGGGGCGCCGGGGAATGGAGATCGGCAGCAGCTCCACCGCGCCGCGGATCTCCTCCACCCGGTCCATCGCCGCGGCGGAATCCATCCCCGGGAAGAGCGCCACGAACTCCTCGCCACCGTAGCGCACCACCAGGTCGCTCTGCCGGGTCGCCGCGAGGATGGTGCGAGCGACCAGCTTGAGCGCGACGTCCCCGGATGCGTGGCCCCAGCGGTCGTTGAACTGTTTGAAGTGGTCGATGTCGATCATCGCCAGCGCCACCGGCTCGCTGTAACGGCGCGCGCGGGAGAGTTCGGCCTGCACCCGCTCGTCGAAGTAGCTCCGATTCGGCAACCCGGTGAGTCGGTCACTGCGGGATTGGCGCCGGAGTCGCTGACTCCGCAGCACGATGGCCGCCGAAAGGATGGTGCTCACCCCCAGCAGGATCAGGCGGGAGAGCTGGGTCGCCCAGTCGAACACCCCATAGCCGTGGCGATCGAGCGACGGGTCGGTCAGATCGAAGCTGAACGAGGCGACCAGCACCAGCGAGAAGTACTGGATGATTGCCGCGGCGCCGGCCGCGAGGGTGATCCGGGCATCGTAGCGCAGCGCCGTGGCCCCGATCGCGATGAAGTACACCTCGAATAGGAGCCGGCTGTTCACGGCGGTCAGCGGCTGGTGCAGCAGGATGAACGACGCCAGTGCCGCGCTCACCAGCGTGATGTCGAAGAGACTGGTCACCAGGCCGAGCCACGGCTGGTAGAAACCCTGCTTGAGGAAGTGCTGCGCGGCGAGCGCGGCCAGCAGCGCGATGAGGCAGGTGATCATCCCGACGGTGCCGGCCGCGTTGTCGGGGTCGAGCCCGATGTTGAGCGCCGGGATGGGTAGTAACAGCAGGATGAGGATCGTGCGCGCCCGCGCCACGATCAGCTCCCCTTCCGCCCCCGCATCCATCTGCAGCGAGTCCGGGGCATCCAGCATGCGCCGCCACGCCGCGCGGTCCGGTACGGCCGCGAGGATATCGGAGTTGCTGATCGCGCGGGAGGTGCGCCGATGGTAGCGGTAGTCCCCGTTCATCCGACCCCGGCGCACCCGTCACATGAGGCGATATTTCGGACCACTGCCGCCCTCCCGCGGTGTCCACCGTGGACCGAGCACATCGGTTGCCTTGCAATCGATGCAATTCGGGGCGTTGACCCGCAGCTCGTCACCCACGCGCTCATAGACCCCCGCCGGACAGAGATGGGCATAGAAATCGGCGACCTCCGCCGAGACGTCGCTGCCGACCAGCAGGTGCTGTGGGACGGTGTCGCGGGTGGCGTTCCCCGACTTGAAGACCGCGTCCACCTTGCTCAGCACGAGCGAGCCATCGGGGACCAGCGGCGCGGGCGCGAGCGCCACGGTTCGCGCCTGATCCGCGTCCTCGTGCATCGTGATCTGCCCTGCGGGAAACTTCCCGCCAGTGAGAGTCATGAGTCCGGCCTTCACCCCGCCGGTGATGAACCCGTCCTTGAACGCCAGCCTCATGTTGCGGGTCCGGCGCAGGTCCTCCACGATATAGCTCTCGTTGACGAGCCGATCGTACGTCGCCAGACTCGCCGCGGATAGATCCTCGGCCTTGAACGCCTCGAACGCGGTCCGCGCGGCGTACATCCCCGATTGCATCGCGTAGTGGATCCCCTTGAGCGAGGGGACGTCCACAAATCCCACGGTATCTCCCGCCATCAGCAGTCCCTCTCCCGAGCGCCGGGTCGGGAGCGAGTAGAAGCCCCCCTCTGGAATCGTCTTGGCGCCCCACTCGAGCAGTTCGCCCCCGTCGAGAAGGGGCCGCACCAGCGGGTGCTGCTTGAGCCGCTGCAGCAGCTCGTGCACGTCAAGGTTGGCCTCGCGATAGTCGAGACCTACGACCAGTCCCATGGAGATCATCTCGGGCCCCAGCGGGTAGATCCAGCTCCCGCCGAATGCCGTCGATGGCAGCGGCCAGCCCAGGGTGTGAATCACCCGATCGAGCGGCCGCTTCACCCGCCAGACCTCCTTCACCCCCAGCGCGAAGACCTGCGGGTTCTCCGAGCGGATCCCCTGCCACTCACGATAGGCCTGCCCCAGCGTCCCGCGGGTCCCCTCGGTGAGCACGGTGATCTTCGCCGCGACATCCGTTGGCTCCTGGTAGCTGGCCGTCGGCTGCCGCTCGCGATCGAGACCCGACGCCGTCGTCCGGACCCCTCTCACCGCCTGACCCTCCACCAGGAGCGCCTCGGCGGGGAATCCGGGGAAGATGTTCACCCCCAGCGCCTCCGCCTGCTCACCGAGCCAGCGCACCAGCTCGCAGAGGCTCGCGGTGTAGAAACCGCGATTGTGCATCGTGGGAGGCGTGGGCAGCCGAAGCGAGCCGCCCGCAGTCAGGTAGTAGACGGCCTCGGCCGAGACCGGCTGGCGGAACGGGAAGTCGCTGTCCTTCAGTTCAGGAAAGAGTTCACGCAGCGCGCGGGGGTTGACCACCGCACCGGAGAGGTTGTGCTCCCCCAGGCTGCCTGCCTTCTCCAGCACTCCGATGTTGAGGTCGGGCATATCGGAGCCGGCGGCCTGCGCCTGCTTCACCAGCTTCGCCAGCTGGATGGCTCCCGCCAGCCCTGACGGCCCCGCTCCGACAAAGAGGACGTCCATCTCCAGTGCCTCGGCGCCCGGTGCCTGGGCAAGAATCAGCTGATCGAGCGGCAACTGCCGCTGGTGACGGCGAGGCAGAATCGGGGTCACGAAGGACCGCTCCTTGGAGGTGGCCGGAAGGGTGGCAGAATATACGGCGGATGGGCGCCCCGATAGGGGCCAACGCGCGCTGGAAACCGGGGGCAGAGGGAAAACGCAGACGCCGCGTTCCATTCCCCCGTATGCAACCGGCTGGCACCGGTTACATACTCGTCAA
>JBDTTN010000175.1:0-6144 GCA_039930625.1 Gemmatimonadota bacterium
GACAGCGCGGGCAGCCGTTCATCGACCCGGGTGAAGGTGATCTGAAATTGCGTCTCGCCCTGCAGCGGCGACGCGAAGAGGTCGCCGACGCCACCTTCACCGTCCGCGGTGAACACGATGTAGGGCTCCTTGCCGACCTCGATCTTGTTGGAGAGCGGCGAGAGACTGCCCCGGCAGGCGACCAGCAGCAGCAACCCCGCGGCCGGCAGCCTCACTTCCCCTCCTCCACCGTCGAATCCAGCAGCCACCAGCCATCGGGATCAACGACGATCTCCCGCGGCTTCTGCTTCACGTCGTCGACATGAATGACAGTCTCGGCTCCCTCGACAGTCGCGGGTATGGCGCGGCCATCGACCCTGAAGACCAGGCCTGGCAGCGAGTATCTGCCCCAGGCCTCCGGCTGGATCTGCCGCACGGTGAGCGTTAGCCGCTTCCGCTCGTACTGCCAGCGTACCGCGAGCCTGGGATATCCCGGCTGCGTAAGTGCCTGACGGAAGTACCATTCAAGGTCCCGCCCCGCCGCCTGGCTCATGACTCGGGCGAAGTCGCTGCTCAGCGCAGTCGAGTCCCGATACGCCCGGTAATACTCGCGCACCCCCGCGTTGAAGGCTGAATCTCCGATGAGGCCGCGCAGAGAGTGCAGCACCCAGGCACCCTTGGGGTAGTTGTTGGAATTCAGCAGCCCCATCAGGTCGGTGGCGGCGAGATCCAGAATCGGCCGATCGATGACCTGTGACTGCTTCACGGTCTGCGCCGCCTTCCGCATCTGCTCCTGAAAGGCGCTGTCGCCCTGGGCGTGCCGGACCCAGAGGGCGGCGTAGTAGGTTGCGAAGCCCTCGCTCAGCCAGAGATGGTGCCAGTCGTCCTCGGTGACCGCATCGCCGAACCACTGATGCGCCGTCTCGTGCGCGACAGTGACGGGACTGAGCTTCCTGCTGGGATACGCCTTCCCGTCGTAGAAGATCGCGGTCGGGTTTTCGACCCCCCCGAAGATCGTGGTCGACTGCACATGCGACAGCCGGTCATAGGGAAACGGACCGACCAGCCGGCTGAAGAAGTCGACCATGTCGCCGGCCTGGCGGAATGGAACGCTGACCGCCCAGGCGGAATCCTCGGGGAAGCTGAGCACCGCGAGCGGGACGCACTTGATGTCGCAAGCCGCCGCAGGGAGTTCGGCGTAGGTCAGCGGCCCCGCACCGATCACCATCCCGTACGCAGGAATCCGTTGCGCCATCGTGAAGTGCCAGAGCTCGCGACCCCGCGGCAGCGTGTCGATTTTGACCAGCCGCCCGTTCGCGATGACCCGCGTGCCCGCGCTGACCTCGACGTGAAAGTCCACCGTCGCCTTATCGCTGGGGTGGTCCTCGAGCGGAATCCAGTGGTGCGCCCGGTCGGGCCAGTTGTCCGCGAAGACGGTCCGGCGACCGGCTGAATCGGTGCGGATCACCAGTCCCTCACGCACCGGGCCATGGTACCGGATGGAGGTGTGCAGGGTGTCCCCGGCCTGCTTGTGGTGCGGGATGTAGACGCCGCCGGCGGCCAGCACCGCGAAGGTGATGCGCCCCAGGCGCCGCTCCCCCTCGCCGTCGGTCAGCACTCGCACTACCCGGAAGGCGGAATCGAGCTGGACCTCGATCGGATCAGAGGAACGCAGCACCCAGGTGGTCTGGGTGATCGCGACGATGTGGTTGCCGGTATCGCCGATCACGATGGCGACATCGTGATGAATGGCATCGTTGCGCCGATGCAGAGTATCGGCCCGGGCGGCGAGGGGGGCCTGTGCCTGCGCGGCGAGAAGGAGCAGAGTAAGGATCATAGGGCGGGAAACTTAGCGGGCGCCGCCTCGAGGCGCCCACCCCCGCTCGCGGAGCCACTCCGACGCCCGTATCTTTTCCCCCATCATGACCGTGACCGACCTGCCAGCCGAGGTGCTCGCTGCCCTCTCGCTCCGCTTCCAGATCACCGGGGAGCTGGGACGCGGCGGCATGGGGACCGTGGTGCAGGGCCACGACCGTGAACTCGGCCGTGAAGTGGCGATCAAGCTGCTCCCCCTCACGCTCTCGCGGGCTCTCGGCGCGGACCGCTTCGCCCAGGAGATCCGGCTCACCGCCCGCCTGGTGCACCCCAACATCGTCCCGCTGTTCACGAGTGGAGATGCCGCCGGCAGCCTCTACTACGTGATGCCGCTCATTGAAGGAATGACGCTGCGGCGACGACTCGCGGATGTCGGCCCCCTTCCCTGTACCGAGGTGCGTCGCATCCTCGCGGATCTGGCGGAGGCGTTAGCCTACGCCCACGCGAGCGGTGTGGTGCATCGCGACCTCAAGCCGGAAAACATCTTCTGGTACCAGGAGCGCGCCCTGCTCGCAGACTTCGGCATCGCCCGTCCCCTGGGGCAGCCAGGCCGCGAGCGCCTCACCGAGACCGGGATGGTCGTTGGCACGCTCGACTATATCAGCCCCGAACAGGCCGATGGAACGGAGGACATCGACGGCCGCTCCGATCTCTACAGCCTGGGGTGTGTCGCCTTCGAGCTGCTGACCGGGCGCCCGCCATTCGCCGGCCGCGGGGCACTGGCAACGATCGCCGCCCATCTCACCGCGCCAGTACCCGATGTGCGAGAGCGGCGCGCCGACGTTCCGCCCCGTTTGGCGGAGCTGCTTCAACGGCTGATGGCGAAGAATTGCGGCGATCGCCCGGCGACCGGTGTCGAGGTATTGCAGGAGCTCCGGGCCTTCGATGACGTCGCGGCCCCCGCGCCGATCCCCGCCGTACCGAATCCCAATCCCCCGGAGAGCAAGCTTCCCGCCGAGATCGCGAAACTGCTGGAGCAGGGCAAGGCGCTCTTCTCCAGCGCTGTCCAGGGTGGGTCGGGGGCGCGCGGAAAACTGGAGCTGGCCAAGGTCTACTTCGAAAAGGCCATCGCCCGCGCCCCGGACACTGCGCTTGCGCTGGTGGGACTCTCCGACGTGGTCCACGTCATGGGTGTCCGCGGCTTCGCCGACTTGACCGACAGCATCCGTCAGGCCCGGGACCTGCGCCTGCGCGCGCTGGCCATCGACGACGGCATCGGCGAGCTCCACTCCTCGATCGGCGTCACCTGCCTCTATTGGGACGACGAGTTCGATCTCGCCGGCGTGGAACTCCGCCGCGGCGTCGAACTCAACCCGACCGGAGCATTGGGCCGCCGGCACTTTGGCGCCTGGCTCAAGATCGCCGGCCGGCTGCCCGAAGCCCTCAAGGAGATGCGAGCCGCTGTGACACTCGCGCCTGACGCGCCCTTCATGCCGGTGGGCCTCGCCGACATCCTCATGGCGCTGGGTCGCTACGACGAGGCGCGGGGCCCGCTCCGCGAGGCACTGAGGCTCTCGCCGAACTACGACGCCGCGCTCGAGCGGCTCGAGATGAGCTGCCACCGCGCCGGCCTCCACGAGGAGGCGCTCGATGCCCGTCGCTCCATGCTCGGCGTGCGGGGCGAGACCGCCCGACTGCAGACCCTCATGGATGAGGTCGCCACCATCGGCTGGCCGGCCGCTCGCGAGGCGGACCTCCGCCGCGAGCTGGCCCAGCTCCTCGCTCGGGCGAAGACGGAGGATCCCTTCCATGATGTCGCGGGAAGCCGCCAGCTCGCCGACAAGCTCGTGATCGTGTTGGCAGAGCTGGGGGAGTGGTCGCAGGCGATGGATTGGGTGGAACAGGGCTATCACCGGCGCCCGGGCCGCCTGCGGAGAGTACTGATGGACCTGCCGTACAACCCGCGCGGGCTCGCGGTCGATCCCCGCTACGCCCGGCTGCTGCGCACCGCGGGGCTCGGCGACCTCATCTGATCGCGGGTGCTGCCTCCGCTACCCTTCGAAATCGATCGCCAGCCGGGCCTCGCGGATCGGCGCCAGCGCCTCAGCCACCACCTGCACGTGGACCGGGTGGGCGAGATAGCGCGCGACCGCCGCCATGTCATCCAGAACGACGGTGAGGACGTGGGTGTACTCGGCGCTGCTCGGACCGAGATTCGGCCCCCAGCGGATGTCGTGAATCTCGGGGATCCTCCCCTTCAGGCTGAGCAGCGAGCTGCCGGCGTGTGCGATTTGCCCAGCCGTGGTGCCGACCTTGAACCGAATACAAACGATATGCTGTATCATCTACTGGCCGAGGGCATCCTCATAGAATTTCAGGATCGTGGTCCAGGCCAACTCCACCTGTTCGGTGTCCGATCCCTTGCGGCCCGGCTTGAGGAAGCCGTGGCCGGTCCCGGGGTAGATGCTGTACCGATAGGCGACATTCGCCGACTTCATCTGGCGTTCGACATCCGGCAGCGTCGCGTCGATGCGCGCGTCGTCTTCGCCGTAGACGCCGAGGACTGCGGCCCTGATGTTAGGGATGAGGGTCGAGTCGGGAGGCGGGCCGTAGCAGACCACCGCCGCCTTCAGCCTGGGATTGGCCGCCGCATAACGGAAGCTCTTCCCGCCGCCCCAGCAGAAGCCGATAGTGGCGATATCGTCCTTCCGGACAGCGGGCAACGTGTTGAGGTAGCCGAAGGCGGCGTCGAGATCGGCGTTGACCTGATCGGGGACCAGCAGCGCGGTGAGCTTGCGGCCGGAGTCGGGATCGGCGGGCGACTGGCCGAACCGCGCTGAGAGGAGATCGGGCGAAATCGCGACGTAGCCTGCCGCGGCGAGCCGGTCCACCACCGTAGGCTCCCAGCCGGTGAGGCCGAAGATCTCGTGAATCACGATGATCGCCGGCGCCTTGTCCTTCCGCTCGGGGTAGGCGACGTAGGCACGGATGGAATCGCCGTTGGCGTTGGCGAGTTTGACCCATTCGCCGTGGGTTTCGGCGGGTCGGGGCCTGACGAGGGACGGAGCAACAGCTCCGGCCCTGCCCGCGACCCACATCGTCCCCGCGCCCGCCACGAGACCTAACACTGCCACCAGCGCCGTCGAAACCGATCCCCGTCGCATACCGCCTCCATGACGTCACTGGGCTAGCTGTAAGTGAACTGCGGGGAAAGGGAAAAGGGAACGGCGATGCGGTTCGGGGCCCATTCCCCTTTTCCCTCTATTTCCTGAACAGCCTCGCGAAGACTCCGCTCTCCTCCGCCCCTTCGAGCGCCTCGATGAAGGCGGTCATGGTGGCGTAGCGATCCCCGGGATCGAGCGCCATTGCCTTGTTGAGCACCTGCTCCAGCCGCCCCGGCAGATCCTGCTTCACCTCCCGCAGCATCTTGGGCTTGCCGCGCAGCCGCGCGATCATCATCTCCTGCGCGTTGCGGCCCTGGAAGGGGAGCTGGCCGGTGAACATTTCGAAGCCCACGATCGCGAGCGCGTAGATGTCGCTCCGTGGATCCAGCGCCTTGCCGCGAATCTGCTCCGGACTCATGAACTCCGGCGTGCCGAGCACGATGCCGGTGGCCGTGAGCTTGGCGATCTCCGGCTCCTGCCGGCGCTCCTTGGCGAGCCCGAAGTCCATGACCACCGCGCGCACGCCGCCGGGGCCCTGGTCGTCGGGCACCAGCATGACGTTCTCAGGCTTGAGGTCGCGATGGATGATCTGCAGCTCGTGCGCATGCTGCAGCCCTCTCGCCATCTGCACCAGCAGCGGGACGCCGAGATCGAGCGGCAGCGCGCCCTGACGCACTTCGCGGTCGGAGAGCAGCTCGCCCGCGAGATAGGGCATGACGAGATAGATCAGCCCATCCTCGGTCTCACCGAGACGGAAGATGCGGCAGACGTTGGGATGGTCCAGCCGCATCGCGAGTCCTGCTTCTCGCCGCAGCCGCTCCACCGAGCTCTTGTCTTCCTTGAGTTTGGGGGTCAGCACCTTGATTGCGACGGTCTCGCTGCTGGTCAGGTCCCGGGCGAGGTAGACATACGACATTCCCCCTTCGCCCAGCCGCTTGCCGACCTCGTAGCGGTCATCCAGCGACGAGTTGGACAGCGAGCTGGCGCGGTCCATCCCCGGGCCGCGCTTGAGCGCCGCCTGCCGCACCAGGGTGCGCAGTCCGGCGCTGGTCGCCTGCGGCGGCGCGCCGCCGGAGACTTCGACCAGCGGGCTGCCGTCCTGCGGACAGAAGCGGGCCGGGTCCGAATAATTCCGGTTGCATCGGGGACAACGGCGGCTGCTCAATCGCGGTACCGGTTACGGCCA
>JBDTTN010000176.1:0-6126 GCA_039930625.1 Gemmatimonadota bacterium
GCTGGCTGAACCCCGCCTGTTCCCGCTCGGCCAGGTAGACCGTTCCCATCCCGCCTTCGCCCAGCCGGCGTATCAGCCGGTACGGCCCGACGTATTCCGCCACCAGCTCGCTGGGTGATTTGTCCGTCCCGCCGAGTGGCCCGCTCGCCTCCGCCTCGAGCAGCGAGCGCACGTCAGCGGCCAGCGCGGCATCCTCGGCCTCGAGCCGGCTCAACAGATCGGCCCGTAACGGGGCGGCGGCCTCGCGGATCTGGTGGAATCGCTCCTGGACTCGGGCCCATCGTTCTGGTGTCGGCGAACTGTTCACTTCGTCAACTCCCGGTTGAGCCATGCGCGGGCCGCGGTCCAGTCCCGCTTCACCGTCGCCGGCGACGCACCTACCACCTCCGCCACCTCCTCGATCTCCATCCCAGCGAAGTAGCGGCACTCGACCACCCGCGCCTGCCGCGGATCCAGCACGGCCAGGCGGTCGAGCGCCTCGTCGAGGGCGAGGAGCGCCTCGGGGCGTTCCAGGACCGCCACCACCACGTCCTCGATCGAGGCGTGGGCTACCCCGGCGCCTCGCTTGTCCGCCTTCCGATGGCGCGCCTGACTGATCAGGATGCGTCGCATTACAGAGGCGCAGACTCCGAAGAAATGAGCTCGGCCCTCCCAGCTGATCCGGTCGAGCTGGACCAGCTTGAGGTAGGCCTCGTGCACCAGCCCGGTCGGGCTCAGGGTGTGCCCGGTCCGCTCCCGGGCGAGCTCGCGCTTCGCCATCCGGCGCAGGTGATCGTACAGCGCGGGCAGCAGCCGGTCGAGTGCTTCCCGGTCTCCCGAGGAGAACTCTTCCAGCGCCCTGGTGATCTCGGGGTCGTGAGTCATCGCTTCCTTTATACGTCGGAGGTTCCCGCGGGCGCAATGCGGGCCGGGGCAGGGAGGATGAGCCGTCCGGCGGCCCCCCTGCGCCTCTACAGGTTGAGCGACCAGCACCAGACGTCCGACCCCCACAGGAGATTCATATGCCGAAGTGGCGCCCGGATCCGACCTTCTATCCCTCCCCGAAGCACGCCATCGAGGCCCCGGCCGAGGAACTCGCGTATGTCGCGCTGATCGACCCGACCTGCACCCGGCCGGACGCCCTGGGCGTGGTGGATCTCAAGCCAGGCTCGCCGACCTACGGCACCTTGGTGAGCCGGACCGAGATGTCCTCGCCGGGTGATGAGCTGCACCACTTCGGCTGGAACGCCTGCAGCTCCTGCCTGGCCCCGTACGCACCGCATGCGCATGTGGAACGGCGCTATCTGCTGGTGCCCGGCATCAAGACCTCGCGGATCACCGTGCTCGACACCCAGCCCGATCCGCGCCACCCGAAGATCGTGCGGATCATCGACGCCGAGGAGATCGCCAGCAAGGCGGGATACATGGCGCCGCACACCGTCCACTGCGGGCCCGACGCCATCTACATCAATGCACTGGGCCAGCCCGGCGGCGACGGCCCGGGCGGTGTCTTCATGCTGGATCACGAGACTTTCGACGTGCTCGGCCCGTGGGAAAAGGACCGCGGTCCGCAGGAGTTCGCCTACGACTTCTGGTGGCACCTGGGTCACGACACCATGGTCACCAGCGAGTGGGGTACGCCTAACATGGTGAAGGATGGCCTGAACCCGGAGCTGCTGCTGGCAGGCAAGTACGGCCACCGGCTCCACGTCTGGAATTTCCGGAGCCGGGAGCACAAGCAGGTCATCGATCTCGGCAAGCAGCATCAGATGGTACTTGAGCTGCGTCCGGCGCACGATCCCCGGAAGGCGTACGGCTTCGCCGGCGTGGTGATCTCGCTCGAAGATCTCTCGGCGTCGGTGTTCGTCTGGTACCTCGATCGCGGCACCGACGGGGGCCCCGGCACGTGGAAGGCGAAGAAGGTCATCACCATCCCCGCCGAGCCCGCCGACGAAGCGAGTCTGCCGGCGGCGCTCAAGCCGTTCAAGGCGGTGCCGCCGCTGATCAGCGACATCAACCTCTCGGTAGACGACCGGTTCCTCTACATCTCCTGCTGGGGGACCGGCGAGCTGCGGCAATATGACGTCAGCGATCCCTTCAATCCGGTATTCACCGGCAGCGTACGGATCGGTGGGATCACCGGTCGGGCGGCGCACCCGGGCAATCCCGACCAGCCGCTCAACGGTGGTCCGCAGATGGTGGAGGTGAGCCGAGACGGCCGTCGGGTCTACCTGACCAACTCGCTGTTCACTCCCTGGGACGAGCAGTTCTATCCCGATGGGATCAAGAGCTGGATGGTGAAGTGCGATGCAAGCCCAGCAGGGGGGATGTCGCTGGATCCCGACTTCTTCGTCGCGGCGCCGGCGGGGTTCCGGGCGCACCAGGTCCGGCTGCAGGGAGGCGACGCCTCCTCCGACTCATTCTGCTACTCGACCTGAGGTGGTGATGACCACCAGCGACTTTGTGATCCTGGGACTCGGCGTCATGCACGGCATCAACCCCGGCATGGGGTGGCTATTCGCCGTCGGCCTGGGGTTGCAGGAGCGGGATCGGCGTGCCGTCTGGCGCGCGCTGCTACCGCTGGCGCTCGGCCATGCCCTGGCCATCGCCGCCGCTGTGGCGGTCGGTCTCGCGGTCGGCAGCGTGCTGCCGGTGTCGCTGCTCAAGTGGGTCGTGGCCGCCGCGCTGGTGCTTTTCGGGGTGGACCGGCTGGTGCGGGGTCGGCATCCGCGCTGGGTCGGCATGCGGGTGGGCGCCCGCGATCTGACGCTCTGGTCGTTGATGATGGCGTCGGCGCATGGCGCAGGGCTGATGCTGCTGCCGTTCGTTCTTGGGGGCGCCGCGGCGGTGCCGACCGGCGCGCACGACCATCAGATGGCCATGATGGCGGTGTCGCTCCCGTCAGGCGCCGTGCAGGCCACCCTGCTGCACACCGCGGGGTACCTCGCCGCCACGGGGCTGGTCGCGGTGGTGGTCTACGAGAAGCTGGGGCTGCGCCTCCTCGGCCGGTTCTGGTTCAATCTGGATCTGGTATGGGGCACGGCATTGATCATCACCGGCATCGTCACCCCGCTGCTATGAGGTGAGGCGCCGGGCGCGAACGCGGCTCGCGGAAATGAATGCTACCGTCGCAGGAAGGGACCGGCAGATGATCGACTTCAACGTGGACCTGAGCACCGAACGCGATCCCCGCAAGCCACCGGCCCAGGAGGCGTGGACGGCAGTGGACCCGCTGTTCGACGTCCTTCGCGCGGTACGCATGGACGGCGCATGCTTCTATGCCGTGGATGCCGCCGGGAATTGGAGTGTCGCGAATGAGGAGGCGTGGCGGCTGGTGCCGCGAATCATGCCGACGGCTCGGCACCTGATCTCCTGCCATATCCTGACCGAGGGGCAGTGCTTCGCGGGGCTGATCGGCGAACCGGCGGTGGAGCTGTCGGCCGGGGACGTGCTGCTCTTTCCGCACGGAGACGCACACTTGCTGGCGAGTGCGTCGGGCATCAGGACGGGGCCTGTCGTGTACGGCAGGGAAGGTTCGCTGGCGGGGCAGACCGTCGTGGTAGGAGATGGCGGTCCTCGCAGTGCGTCCTTCGTCTCCGGCTTCCTCGGCTGGGACTACCGGCCGTTTAATCCGCTCCTCGTCAGCCTTCCCCGGCTGATGCACGTGCGTGGGATGTCGATGCCCTGGCTGGTGCACTTCACCCGGCAGATGATGGAGGAAGCGCGGCTGGGCCGGCCCGGCGCCGATTGCGTCCTGGCACGGCTCGCCGAGCTGGTGTTCATCGAGGCGGTGCGTCGCTACCTCGACGAGCTGCCTGCGGGGCAGACGGGGTGGCCTGCCGGTCTCCGCGACGCCATGGTCGGCCGTGCGCTGGCGTTGCTGCACGCCCATCCTGGCCATCCCTGGACCCTGGCCGAGCTGGCGCAGCAAGTCGCGTCCTCCCGCTCGCGGCTCGCCGAGCGGTTCACCGCGCTCATTGGCCAGCCGCCCATGCAGTATCTCACCCAGTGGCGGATGCAGGTCGCCGGCAATCTGTTGCTGCAGAGCAGCGCCAAAGTCGCGGCGATCGGCAGCGAGGTATCGTACGACTCGGAGGCGGCCTTCAGCCGGGCGTTCAAGCGGACCACCGGGGTTACGCCCGGGGCGTGGCGGGGGGCCGGTCGCAAAGCACGGGGGCCATGAAGGTCGATGCGGTCCGTGGGCTTTCACCGGGGCATATGGACTCCCGGCGCCTCGCGCTGCACCTTTGGCAGTGCGCTGTACGATGAGTGCCTTCAGCCACCTGGGAAGAGAGGAACCCGATGCGCCGGCCTCGCTCGATCACCCTTGTAGCCTGGGTCTTCATCGTCGCCGGGACCGCAGGGATTCTCAATGACCTGTGGCCGCTGCTGACCTCCGATGCGGCGCAACAGCTCGCCAAGCTGAAAGCCGATGGCTTCCGTGATCTCGCTCCGGCCTGGACGACGAGACTCCTTGCGGTCGTGGGTGGCGTTGGCCTGCTGGGAGGCCGCAACTGGGCGCGGTGGCTGCTGCTGGCCTGGATGATTGTTCACGTCGGCATCAGCCTGGGGCATTCACTTCAGGAAGTGCTGATGCACACTGTGATCTTCGCGCCACTCACCTACCTGATGTTCAGGCGCTCCGTAGTCACCTACTTCCAGGGAACCGAAGCCACGTCGGGTTGACCTGTGGCAAGACCAGGCCGGGCTCTTCCCTGCGACCTCTCGTGACTATTGCCCGATGCCTCTGGATGGCCGGCGGGTGTTGCCTCGCTCTGGCGTGTTCGCCTAACCGGCCCGGCCGCCTCCTCCGCCTGGAAGCGAAGGGCCTTCGCTTCACCGCTCCCGCCGCGGTTCCCGGGGGGCTCATTCGAGTGCGGCTGGTAAACCGGGACCCGGTCTGGCATGAGGCCTCCATCGTGCGCCTCGAAGGCCCCGAGGCCTCGCTGGAGGCCTATGTCGCCGCCGCGCGCGCGGGGGATGAGTATCCGGCGTTCGCGACGGATCAAGGTGGCGTCAGTGTCCTGGCCCCGGGAGACTCCGCCGACGTGCTGCTGCGACTCTTCGCCGGCCGGTACGCGGTCATCTGCTGGCACCAGGATCATGTGATGCAGGGGATGGGCGCCGAGTTCAGTGTCGCTGAGGCTTCGGCGGCGGTGCCGGACCCGGTTGCAGGCCGGGAGGTGGCCCTCAGTGATTTCGCGATCCCGGAGATCGCTCCCACGCCGGGCAGGGAACTGCTTCACCTCCGGAACACCGGCCCCAGCGAGCATGAGTTCATCGTGCTCCGGCTGAACGACGGCGCCTCCCTCGAGGAATATCTGCGGTGGCGTGCGGCGGGCGAGCTCGGCCCGGCTCCGGCACGCCCAGTGGCCGGCAGCGCAGCCCTGACCAGGGGAGGGGAGGCCTGGGTGGACGTGACCTGGTCCCGGGGGAGTTACCTGCTGTTGTGCCTGCTCGAAGACTCGGCGGGCACGCTGCACTCCTCCCTCGGCATGGCCCGGACGGTAACGATACCATAGTGGGCGCCGGGAACAGCATAACAAGTGCGTGCGTCATTCGTGGCGCAGCCTGGCGTCTGCTGCAGGCTGGCAAGGCCCGGCGGAGCGGGGTAGGTTCCCCGCAACGCGCCGCGGCCGGCAGGTGCTGCGCGATTCGGAAGCGTACGAGACCAGCTGGCCAGCATACCCGACACCGAGGACCAGGCAAATGAATCCCGACGCAGTCGCCTTCGTCGTTCTGTCCGCGCTCGGTATTGCGTCGATTCCCGTCCTGGTATGGTACCGGGCGCAGAAGCGGATTCGTCATCTGGAGATGTCGCTCCTGGCTCAGACGACCGATGTCGATCGTTACGAGGAGTTGCGACTACTCCTCGAGCGCCTGGCCACCCAGACTGAGCAGTTGGCAGATCAGCAGGCCCTGCTTGCAGAGCGACTCATCGGGCGACGGGAGCTCCTTCCCCCCGGCCGCTCCGAGCAGCCGGCGGTGAATACTCCTCACTGATGCAAGGCAGTCCCGCTCCCGTCTTGCCCGGGGCTGGCCGAGGCTGCCCGTAGATTCCGCCGAACCGCGCCTGCGCTGGCGACGCATGGTCGCCGGGCCGCCACAATTCAGGACTCTATACCGGGAGGAAGTGATGCCTGCGGA
>JBDTTN010000177.1:0-6089 GCA_039930625.1 Gemmatimonadota bacterium
GGCCGCGTCGAAACCGCCCGACACACCGGAAGGATTCTTGAGGATGAATCGCACATCGCTGCTGGCGTACCCAAACGAGCCCTCTGCGGCGAGAGTCGCGCCGATGGGTATTGTCGCGCGCGCACCGAACATCACGGTGTTCTCCTGGCTGACAGTCACCCGGCGGAGGCCAGTGCCTATCCCGAGCGAGTCCAGGCTTATGTCGTTGTCGAAGAACTTCCCGAACGGATAGTAGCTTCCGATCCATGGTGTGAAGGAGAACTTGTTCTGCGCGGCGAGCAGCGACGGCGCCGCGATCAGAACCGCGAACACGGCCAGCGCCAGGCGCCGGCGGACGGACGAAGTGTTCAGCACACAACCCCCTTGGGGAGAGATGGCGGGAGAGGTCGAAGTTCGGCTTCAGGGATGGCGGTACTATGCCGAGAGGCGGCGAGGCTGTCAACCACCCGTTCCCGTTTCCCATTATCCGTTTGCCCACCCTACCTTCCGGCGTGCATCTCTACCTCCACGTTCCCTTCTGCGCCCGGCGCTGCTCCTACTGCGATTTCGCCATCGCGGTGCGGCGCGAGACGCCGTCGGCGGAATTTGCCGACCGGATCCTGAGCGAGTGGCGGGGGTGGCGGGAGCACCCTCGGTGGGCCGCGAGCCGTGAGATCGCGACGCTGTATTTCGGTGGCGGCACGCCATCCCGGCTCGATCCGGACGCCCTGGCGCGTATCATCGGCTCCATCGGTGCCGATTTCCCCATTGCCACCGGTGCGGAGATTACCCTCGAGGCCAATCCGGAAGACGTCACACCCGTCGCGGCGCGGGCCTGGCGCCTCGCCGGCGTCAATCGGATTTCGCTCGGCGTGCAATCGTTTGATCCCGCGGTGCTCGCGTGGATGCATCGCACCCACACCGCTCCGCAGGTGCCCGAGGCAGTTGCGACGCTGCGTGACGCGGGGTTCACCGATCTTTCCCTCGATCTCATCTACGCGCTGCCGTCCAGCCTGCAGCGAGACTGGGCCAGCGATCTCGGCCAGGCGCTCGCCCTGACGCCCTCCCACCTCTCACTCTACGGCCTCACCGTCGAGGCGCACACGCCGCTGGGGCGCTGGGTGGATCGTGGCCTTGCGAGTCCGGCGCCGGATGAGCGCTACGCGGATGAGTTCCTGCTTGCCCACTCCACCCTGGCGGCCGCGGGGTATCGTCACTACGAGGTCTCCAACTACGGGCAGCCTGGCCAACAGGCGGAGCACAACAGCGCCTACTGGCGTCGGGCGCCGTATCTCGGGCTGGGACCCTCGGCGCACAGTGCCACCGGCGACCTGCGCTGGTGGAACATCCGTGACTGGGCGGAGTGGAGCCGGGTGATCGAGGCGGGCGGGTCTGCAGTTGCCGGTGAGGAGCTGCTTGAATCGACCTCCCAACGCCTCGAGGATCTCTACCTCGGCCTCCGCACCGAGACCGGCGTGCCGCTTGAGTTGATTCCGTCGGCGACGCTCGCGGCGTGGCAGACGGCGGGGTGGGCACTGGCCGAGGCGGGGCGCGTCAGGCTGACCGCCGAGGGCTGGCTCAGACTGGACGCGCTGGTCTCCCAGGCTGGGGGCCCCGTCGACCCCGATCCCTGCTAGATTTGTCCCCATGTCCCTCGAAGGCCTGACCGACCGGGAGTTCCGCGTCCTCGAAGCGGTAATCCAGGTCTATATCGAAACCGCCGAGCCCGCCGGGAGCCAGACCGTCGTCCAGCGGTTCCCGCTCGGCGTCTCCTCCGCCACCATCCGCAGCACGATGAGTGAGCTGGAGGAGAAGGGATTCCTCTATCATCCGCACACCTCGGCGGGACGCATTCCGACCGATCGTGCTTACCGCTGGTACGTGGACAATCTGATCCGGCTGTCGCCGCCGAGCAGCGCGGACCAGCGGACGCTGCAGGCGGAGCTGGTGCCCTCGCGCAGCGCGATGGAAGAGATCCTGCGCCGGGCGGCGCAGGTGCTCGGCGTGCTGACGCAGGAGCTGGGCGTCGCGGTGGCGCCGGCCTTCGACCGGGTGGTGCTCGACAAGCTGGATCTGGTGGCCGTCTCGCCGGAGCGGCTGCTGCTGGTCTTCCACCTCAAGAGCGGCGCGGTGCGCACCATCTTCGTGCAGCTCGCCGGGCGGATGCCGTCGGAGGTGGTGCAGAGGGTGGCGCAGACGCTGAACGATCGGCTGGCGGGACTGACGCTGATGGAGATCCGCACCACCCTGGCAGAGCGACTGCGCGACGCCGACAACTCTGCGGGAGAGCGGGAGCTGCTCAACATCTTCATCGAAGAGGGGGAGGAGATCTTCGGACTCCCTTCCGGACCCGATGCCGTGGTGCTGGGAAGCGCTCAGATGCTCGCCGGCCAGCCGGAGTTCGCGTCCAGCGGCAGGATCCGGGACCTGCTGGAGCTGACCGAGCGGAGGGACCTGCTGCAGCAGGCGCTGTCGGCCCGGCGATCGACCGGCCTCACCATCACTATCGGCGGCGAAAACAGCGACAGCCGTCTCGCCGGATTCACGCTGGTCACGTCGTCGTACCGCTCCGGCGATCTGAGCGGCGTCATCGGCGTGATCGGTCCCACGCGCATGCCCTACGATAAAATCGTCGGCCTGGTGGATCACACCAGCCGGCTGGTGGAAGGATTGATGGAGTGAGCGAATACTACGACCTGCTCGGCGTCAGCAAGGACGCCTCCGAGGCCGAGATCAAGAAGGCCTACCGGAAGATGGCGATGGAGCTGCATCCGGATCGGAATCGGGCCGACGACGCCGAAGAGAAGTTCAAGGAAATCACCGAGGCCTACGAGGTTCTGCGGGACGCGGACAAGCGGGCCCGCTACGACCGGTACGGCAAGGCGGGACTCGGTGGCAGCTCCGGTTCGCAGGGGTACGGCGGATTCCATCACGTCGACCTCTCCGAGGCGCTCAACATCTTCATGCGGGACTTCGGTGGCTTCGAAGGGATGTTCGGCCAGGGGCAGCGGAGCGAACCGCGCCGCGGTCAGGACATCCGGGTCTCGGTGAAGATCTCGCTCGCCGAGGTCGCGACTGGGGCCAAGCGGACGATCAAGCTCAAGACCCTCGATCGCTGCGAAGTCTGCGACGGCACCGGCGCGAAGAAGGGCACCCGGCCGAGCACCTGCACGACCTGCAGCGGCACCGGAGAGGTCCGTCGCGCCGCCCGCAGCATGTTCGGGCAGTTTGTGTCGGTGAGTCCCTGCCCGACCTGTTCCGGCGAGGGAACGGTGATCGCATCGCCCTGCGAGATCTGTCGCGGCGAGGGCCGAGTGCGGGCCGACAAGACGGTGCAGGTGGAGATACCGGCCGGCGTCTCGGAGAACAACTATCTCACCCTGCGGGGCCAGGGCGCGGTAGGCGCGCGGCATGCGCCGCCGGGCGATCTGCTGGTCATGATCGAGGTCAAGGGGGACGAGACCTTCGAGCGCGACGGCGACAATCTCGTCATGGATCTGCCGCTCTCCTTTTCGCAGGCGGCACTTGGTCTCATCTTCTCAGTCCGCACTCCGCATGGGGAGGAGCGTATCACGGTGCCGCCGGGGACGCAGGCCGGTACGGTGCTCAAGCTCAAGGGCAAGGGATTGCCGCGGCTGGGTCAGGGCGGACGCGGCGACCTGCTGATTCGGGCCCACGTCTGGACTCCGGAATCGCTGAGCGACGAGCAGCTTCGGCTCTTCAAGGATCTGGCCAAGGTGGAAGGCGATCCGCCCAAGCGCGCAGCCGGCTTCTGGGCCAAGCTCAAAGAAGCGTTGGGCGCGTGACCTGGTATGCGATCGAGGTGCGATCCGACATCGAGCGGCATGCCGCAATTGCGGCCTGGCTGGTGGGTCGCACCGGCCACGCCGTGGAGGAGCGCCCCGACGGCACCATCATCTCGTTCGCGCTGAATCTCCGCTCCGCGGAGGCGCTCGCACGAGACCTCGCGACCGCGCACGGGCCGGGCATCGAGACCACGCACACCCTGCTGCCGGAAGTGGACTGGGGCACCGCCTGGCGGGCGGGACTCGGCGTGCGTCACGTGGGCAATGTGTCGATCGTGCCGTCGTGGATCGAGCATGTGCCGGGTCCGGAGGAGGCGATCGTGATCCTGGATCCCGAAATGGCCTTCGGAAGCGGTGAGCACGGCTCGACGCGTGCCGCGCTGCTGCTGCTGCAGCGGCACCTGCGGCCGGGCCAGCTCATGCTGGATCTCGGCAGCGGCAGCGGGATCCTCAGCATCGCCGCCGCGCGGCTGGGTGCGGCCCGCGCAATCGGGGTGGAGGTGGACGACGAGTCGCTGCCGGTCGCCACTCGGAACGCGGAGCGGAACGCCGTCGCCGATCGGGTCATCTTCATGCAGGGGGACGCGGCGGTCATCGCCCCGCTGCTGGGGCCGGCGCAGATCGTGGTGTCCAACATTCTCCGGCTGGTGAACATCGCGCTGCTGCCGGAGATCCACGCGGCACTCAGTCCCGACGGTGTCGCCATATTCTCCGGCATGGAACAGGGCGAGGCGGCGCTGTTCCGGGCGCCGCTGGAGGAGCATGGGTTCCACATCGTCGACGAGCAGCTGGACGAGGGCTGGTGGGCGGTGGCCGCCGTACGGGCGTGATCACGATCCTCGCGCCGGCGGGGACGCTGGTCCCGGGAGCTACCGTGCCGCTCGATTCCGATGAGGAGCATCATCTCGGCGTCCGCCGAGTCACGTCGGGCGCGCGGGTGCAGCTGCTCGATGGCGCCGGCCGGCGGGCGGAGGGAGCGCTATTCATCGAAGGAAAGCGGGTCCGCATCGTGGTGGAGTCGGTCGCCGATGAGGCGGCTCCCGTGCCGCTGATCCTCGCCGTCGGCGCCGGTGATCGAGAGCGATTTCTTCTGCTCGTGGAGCAGGCGGCCCAGCTCGGGGCCACCGAAATCGTCCCGCTTGAGACTGCCCGGGCGGCCAGTGTGGCGACAAAGCTCCGCGGAGCGCATCTTGAGCGAGCCCGCCGGCGGGCGCTGGAGGCGCTCAAGCAGTGCGGCAGCGCCTGGGCGCCGAGCATCACCGAGCCGATGACCCCATCCCAATTTCTCACCCGGCCGCGAAGCGGTGCCGGATGGCTGGCCGATGCGGAAGGTTCGGTGCCCGGCGGCCTGAGTGCGACCGAGTCCCTGACCGTGGCGGTGGGGCCGGAAGGGGGCTTCACCGCCACCGAGACGGCGGAATTCCTCGAAGCGGATTTCCTGCCGGTGCGGCTGGGACCGCACCTGCTGCGATTCGAAACGGCGGCGGTGGCCGCCCTCACCACTGCGTGGCGCGCACGGGAGCGAGATCGGGATGGCTGATTGCATCTTCTGCAGGATCGCGAGCGGGGAGGTTCCCGCGAAGATCGCCAAGCGCAGCGCCGACATGGTGGCCTTCCACGACCTGACTCCGCAGGCGCCGGTGCATGTCCTCGTCATCCCCACCAAGCACTTCGGCGCGGTGCGGGAGGCGCGCGGCCCCGAAGCGGAGGCTGTGCTCGGCCGGCTGCTCGGCTTTGCCGCGGAGGTGGCGACCGAACTCGGACTTGATGCCCGCGGCTACCGGCTGGTGACCAACACCGGCCCGGACGGCGGACAATCGGTGTTTCACCTCCACCTGCATCTGCTCGGCGGGAGACCGCTGGGGTGGCCTCCGGGGTAATGGCGGCGTCCTTCGGCTCCTATCTCAAGGCGGCCTTCAACGCCCGGCCATTCGGAATGTTCATCGCGCCGAACTGGATCGGGATCGCGGCCGTCGGGCTGCTCGGTTTCCTCAACCCCGGCTTCTGGCTGATCGGGGCCGGGGTCGAGTTGGCCTACCTCTTCGGACTTGCCACCAACACCCGCTTTCAGCGCGCCATCAGCTCCGGTGCCACCGCCGGCACTGAAAAGGAGTGGAAGGAAAGGATGGACGCGATGGTGCGGCGGCTCTCGGATAACGACCAGGCCCGCTACGTCGCCTTCGTGGCTCGCTGCCGAGCCATCCTCGACCAGTTCCAGCAGCAGGATCCCAGCGGCAGCAGCAGCACGGTGCAGGGGGAGAATCTCGGCAAACTCACCTGGGTCTATGTCCGGCTGCTGCTGGC
>JBDTTN010000178.1:0-6088 GCA_039930625.1 Gemmatimonadota bacterium
GCTCAGAGGCTATTTCAATAATCCGGTGGGTGACCGGCGCCCGTGGACCGAGCCACTCACCGGCATCTTCGGCCCCAGGGTCATGCTCATCAACGAGTACGCCGGTTCGGGCGGCGACATGCTGCCCTACCTCTTCCGCCAGATGAAGATTGGCCCGCTGGTGGGTCGGCGTACCTGGGGCGGGCTGGTCGGCATCTGGGACGTGCCGAATCTGATTGACGGCGGCTACATCACGGCGCCGCGCGGCGGGTTCTTCAATCTGGAGGGGCAGTGGGACGTGGAGAACGCCGGCATCGCGCCCGACATCGAGGTCGAGCAGACCCCGGCGCTGCTGGCGAAGGGACGCGATCCGCAGCTCGAGCGCGGCGTCGAGGAGGCCCTGCGGCTTCTCGAGCAGAATCCGGTCCGGCTCAAGGCCGAGCCGCCGGCACCGGTCCGGGCACGGCGTCCATAGCGGAAGATCCAGCTCCGAGGAAGTGCCCTGTCGACCCCGCGCCACTCTGGCGTTGGGGCTGGCAGGTTGATAGCCTTTCGTAGTCTCTAACCACGCCGCCATGCATCGCACTCTCGCTGTAACCGCACTCCTCGCCGTCACCGCCAGCCGTTTGCTCCCCGCCCAGTCCGCTCCGAAGGATCTCGACGCCAGCATCAGCCGGATCCTGCAGCAGTTCGGGCAGCCCGGCGCCGCGATCGCCGTGATCCGCGACGGCAAGGTGCTCTTCCAGCAGGGCTGGGGCGTGCGGTCCATCGGGGATAACACCAAGGTCGACGAGCACACCCGCTTCCAGGTCGCTTCCAATAGCAAGGCGATGACGGCGGCGGCGCTCGCGATCCTGGTAGAAGAAGGGAAAATTTCGTGGGACGACCGGGTCATCGACCACCTGCCCTGGTTCCGGCTCGGTGGTGATGCCTACGTCACGCGCGAGTTCCGCATCCGCGATCTGCTCTGTCACCGGAGCGGGCTCTCCCTCGGTCAGGGGGATCTGCTGATCTTCGGCTCCGACTACAGCAGCGCGGAGATCGCGCGGCGGCTCCGCTTCCTGAATCCGCCGGGTTCGTTTCGCTCGGGCTTCGCGTACGACAACGTGCTCTACATCGTCGCCGGCGAGCTGATCGCTGCGGTGAGCGGGATGCCGTGGGAGGATTTCATCGCCCAGCGGATCCTTGCGCCACTCGGCATGCGGGAGACCGCGCCGGCGCTGGCACGGATCGATGTTCACCAGAACGTTGCCGCCGCGCACGATCGCCGCGACGGGAAGCCGGTCATCGTGCCGTACGACTCGGTGGTGAACGCGCTCGCGGCCGGCGGAGTCGTGGCGAGCGTCGCCGACTGGACCAGGTGGATGCGGGTACAACTCGACTCGGGGCGGGTGGATGCCGGGACCAGGCTCTGGTCTCCCGCACAGACCCGCACGATGTGGGAGCCGCATGTGAGCCTTCCCATCGGCGACGCGCCGCCGGGCCTCGGCTTTCTCAGGCCGAACTTCAACGCGTACGGGCTCGGCTGGTTCCTCCGAGACTACCGCGGACTCAAGCTGGTCTGGCACGACGGCGGCCTGCAGGGGATGCTCTCCCGCACGATTCTCGTGCCCGAGAAGAATCTCGGCATCGTGATCTTCACTAACGGCATGACCGGATCGTACCAGGCCCTGGGCTGGACGGTCCTCGACTGGGCGCTCGGTGCACCGAAGACCGACTGGCTCGGTCTCATCCTCGCGCGGGACCAGGGAGGACAGGCCGCCGACAAGGCGTTCGAGGATTCCGCCGCGGCCACCCGGAAAAAGGACGTCGGACCGTCGCTGCCGATCGAGCGCTTCACGGGACGCTACAGCGACGAGTGGTACGGGGATGTCACGCTCGCACTGGAAGACGGGCACCTGGTGATGCGCTGGAGCCATTCCCCGCCCTATGTCGCCGATCTGGAGCATTGGCAGTACGACACCTTCCGCGCCCGCATGCGGGAGAAGACGATCGCGGACGCCTTCGTCACCTTTGCGCTCAAGCCCGACGGCACCATCGACCGGATGACCCTCGCGCCGGTGCTGCCGTCAACCGACTTCAGCTTCGACTATCAAGACCTGCTCTTTCATCCCGCACCATGAGGGGACTGCTCATCGCCGCGGCCAGCCTCGCCGCGGCGTTCCTGATCCTCCGCCTGATCGGTTCGCGGATCTCGCGGAGTCACTGCGCCAGGAGCCGTATCCTCCTCGCCCACCCGATTGCGATGGTCTGGGCCGTAGTGCGGAATCAGCAGGACGTGGCGATCTGGTGGCCAGAGGTGAAGAAGGTGGACCGGCTCCCCGACCAGGTCGGGCGGGAGCGCTGGAGGCAGACGCTGGGCAACAATTTCTCGATGACACTGGTCATCGCCGAATCGGTGCCGCCGCGCCGGATGCGGACGGTGATCGACGCGGAGCCCGGCGCCGCATTCGGCGGCACCTGGACTTACGAGCTCTCTCCGTCCGGGGAAGGCACAGAGGTGAAGATCAGCGAAGAGAGCTGGCTCGCTAATCCGTTCTTCCGGCTCTTCGCAAAGTTGATGGGGCATCATCGCACGATCGACAGCTACCTGCGCGCCCTCGCCAGGCGTTTCGGGGAGACCGCACAACCGAGCCACCTGTTGTGACAGTCTCGGGTGACCTGAGTCACGTTGCGGCCTGGATGCATCCCGGTATCCTGCTTTCGCCCCCAACCTCGCTCCTCCGACCGGCATCTCATGGCTGACCCCGCCCAGGACCTTCGCCGAATCATGACCGTCACGCTGCCGCTGCTGCTTGCACTCATCGGCTGCAAGGTGGCGGCGCCGGTGGACCCGGGCAGCGTCAACCAGCCGCCGCAGGTTCAGATTTCGGCACCAGGCCCGGGCGTCAGCATCAACACCGGGGATTCCCTCACCCTCGCTGGCGACGCGACCGATCCGGAGGACGGGCCCCTGACCGGCGCCGCGCTGGCCTGGTCGAGTTCCCGCGATGGAGCCCTCGGCAGCGGAGACAGTATCCGCATCGCGGCGCTCAGCGCCGGCGTGCACAGCATCACCCTGCGGGCGACCGACAGCCAGGGCGCCTTCGCCGAGTCGAGCAGGAGCGTAGTCGTGATCGGTGCGCCGGGCACGCTGGGGCTTGAGCCGGTGGCGAGCGGTCTCAGCAGTCCGCTCTTCCTGACCGCGCCCGCCAGCGACAGCACCAGGCTCTTCGTCGTGGAGCAGACCGGCCGGATCCGGATCATCAAGAACGGCGTACTGCTCGCCACACCGTTCCTCGACCTGTCGGATTCCATCTCAACCGGAGTGGAGCAGGGACTGCTCGGGCTCGCCTTCTACCCCGACTACGCCACCAGCGGCCGCTTCATCGTCAGCTATACCTCGCCTCACGGTACGCAAGCGGGCGGTACCTCGATCCTCGCGCGTTACCGTGTCTCGGCCCTTGCCGACGTCGCCGATCCCGCTACCGGCGTCACACTGCTCAGCATCGATCAGCCGTATTCGAATCACAACGGCGGCATGATCGCCTTTGGGCCCGACGGCTATCTGTATGCGGGTTTCGGCGATGGCGGTGGCGGGGGTGATCCGCTCCCCACCGGTCAGGACCGGCGCGACCTGCTCGGCTCCATGCTCCGCCTCGACGTGAGCGGCACCGGTGCCTATGCGATTCCCAGCGGAAATCCCTACGAATCGAGCGGGATGTTCCGGCACGAACTGTGGAACTACGGACTGCGGAACCCATGGCGCTTCAGCTTCGATCGCCTGACCGGAGATCTGTACATCGGTGACGTGGGTCAGGGCGCGCGGGAGGAGGTGGATGTGCAGCCGGTCACGAGCGCCGGCGGAGAGGACTATGGCTGGAACACCATGGAGGGACTCACCTGCTACAACGCGCCGACATGCGATCAGACCGGGATGACCCTGCCAGTGCTCGATTACGATCACGGCCAGGGCTGCTCGGTAACGGGTGGGTATGTTTATCGCGGCGCCGCGATTCCGGAGCTGCAGGGCCACTATCTCTACGGCGACTTCTGCGGCAGCTGGGTGCGGAGCTTCGAGTGGCAGAACGGTCAGGCGGTGAACCAGCAGGATCGGGCAACGCTTGCGCCGGTACAGGCGATCACCAGCTTCGGCCAGGATGCCGCCGGAGAGTTGTACATCGTTCAGCAGAGCGGTCAGGTCTATCGCATCGTGCTGCACTGAACCGGACGGAGCGGCGCATGCGGGCACTCATCATACTCTGCCTCCTCAGCGGATGTGCCGGCGCCTGCGAATCCGAGCGCGCCAGCGGTCCGCCGACCCAGGCCGACTCGGTGCTCGCCCTCACGCCGGTGGTGAGCGGGTTGAGCTTCCCGGTCTTCCTCACCGCACCGCCGGGAGACACCACGCGGCTGTTCGTGGTCGAGAAGGCTGGCGCGATCCGGATCGTCAAGAATGGTGCGGTCCTTCCAACACCCTTTCTCGATATCACCGCGCTCACCACCAAGAGCAGCGAGCAGGGCCTGCTCGGTCTCGCCTTTCCGCCTGACTACGCGATCAGCGGCCGATTCTACGTTTCGTACACCGCACCGGGAGGCGGTAGCGCGGGGCATTCGGTTATTGCGCGCTATCAGGTCAGCGCCGATCCCGACATCGCCAATACCACCGATACCGTCATCATCACCACCAACCAGCCCTATGACAATCACAACGGAGGGATGATCGCCTTCGGGCCGGACTCGATGCTGTACTTCGGTCTCGGCGACGGCGGCAGCGGCGGCGATCCCGATGGCCACGGTCAGGACCGCACCGAGCTGCTCGGCTCGATCCTGCGTATCGACGTGAGCGGCGCGACCTACACCATTCCTTCCGACAATCCGTGGACTGCCGACGGGTCCATCCGTCACGAACTCTGGAACTACGGCCTGCGCAATCCGTGGCGCTTCAGCTTCGATCGCCAGACCGGAGATCTCTACATCGGGGATGTGGGGCAGAACACGCGTGAGGAGGTGGACGTGCAGCCGGCTGTATCGACCGGAAGCGAGAATTATGGTTGGAACACAATGGAAGGAATGATCTGCTTCGGGCGCGCCGGCTGCACTCAGACGGGGCTGATCCTGCCGGTGCTCGACTACGATCATGGACAGGGCTGTTCCATTACCGGAGGGTACGTCTATCGTGGCAGCGCAGTGCCGGCCGTGCAGGGCCGCTACTTCTACTCCGACTACTGCTCCGGCTTTCTGCGCAGCTTCCGCTGGAGCGGCGGCAGCATCACCGAGCTGCGGAGCTACCCCGCGCTCACTCAGAACGGCCACGTGACCAGCTTCGGCGAGGACGGCCGGGGAGAGCTCTACCTGGTGACCGCCAACGGGGAGATCTTCCGCTTCGCCGCTCCCTAGCAGAACTTAGGTCCCATGATGGACCATCCTTCACTCGATCAGTTCCGCGCACTCGCGGCGAAGCTCCCCGGGATCCTCCGCTTCGGCACCTCCTCCTGGACCTACCCCGGCTGGACCGGCCTTGTCTACGAGAAGGAGTATCCGAAGACCGGCTCCTCAGCGGCGATGCTCGAGGAGTACGCCCGCTTTCCGCTCTTCCGCACCGTCGGCATCGACTCGACCTTCTACGCTCCGCCATCCGCCTCGGTGCTGGAGAGCTATGCGCGCGCCCTTCCCCCGGACTTCCGCTGCGTAAGCAAGGTGTGGGACCGGATCACTGTGCACACCTTCTCCAAGGCGCGAAACAAGAACGCAGGCGGCGAGCTGAATCCCGACTTCCTGAACGCCGAGCTGTTCGTGGCGGAGGTGCTGGAGCCGTGTCAGGCGCACTTTGCCGGCCACATGGGGCCGTTTGTGTTCGAGTTTCAGACCATCGCGCGGTCGGCCAAGCTCACCGGACAGGCGTTCGCCGACCTGCTCGATGGCTTCTTCTCCAGGCTGCCACGAGAGGTGCCCTACGCGGTGGAGCTGCGCAATCAGGAGTACCTCGCGCCACCCTACTTCGCGGTGCTCCGGGAGCACAACGTCGCGCATGTGTTCAATTCGTGGACCCGGATGCCGCCGATCGGAGACCAGCTCGAGATCCCCGGCGCGTTCAGCGCCCCGTTCGCCGTCGCGCGGGTGCTGCTCC
>JBDTTN010000179.1:0-6076 GCA_039930625.1 Gemmatimonadota bacterium
TGATCACCGGCCGCCCCGCCGCCATCGCCTCCAGCACCACCAGGCCGAACATCTCGTCCACCGTGATCGACGGCAGCACCAGAAAATCGGCCTCGGCCATCCGTCGAGGCAGATCCTCGTCGGGATACTCGCCGAAGAAACGCACCCGGTCGGCCAGCGCCAGCGCCTGTGTCAGGGTCTTGAGCCGCGGGCCTTCCGGACCGCCGCCGACGATGTCGAGGCGCAGATCGGGCACCCGCTCCAGCGCCCGCAGCAGAATGTCGAGCCCCTTGAACTTCACCAGCCGGCCAATGAACAACGCACGGGGCGGCGAGTCCATCGCGCGCCGCGGCAGATCGGCCCAGCGGGTCTCGTCGATCCCGAACGGGATGACTTCCGTCTTGTTCTCGAACCCTTCCAGCTCCTGCGACAGCGCCATGTGCGCCCGGCTCGGCACGACGATCGCCGCGGCACGCCTCAGCACCGCCCGCGCCAGCATCCTGTAGCCCGGCTGCTTGCCATCCATGTGCTGGGTGACCACGAACGGCGTCTGCCGGCTGCGCAGCAGGCTGGCCACGTCGGCGAGGGGATGCGGATGATGCAGGTGGATGACGTCCGCGCGGCGCCGGGCGGCCGTGAGGTAGCCGGGCGCGATTTCCTCGGAACCGAGGGCGCCGAAGGAGAAGACCCGCGTCACCGTGGAGCGCTGTCGCGCCCCGACCCTGCCACCGCTCCGGCTCTCGACCGCAACCACCGAGACCTCGTGACCCAGCGCGACTGCGCCTTCGGCGAGGTCCTGAACCACGCGCTCCATGCCGCCGGAACGGGGCCAGTAGTACTTGGCAAGGTGAAGGATGCGCATCGGAGTTGCCGCAAGTTGGGCTCCCCCGGGGAGTGTGTCAACGGAGGGCGACGGATATATTCCCCCCCTCGATGATCGCCCTCTGCTACGGCACCCGTCCCCAGGTGATCAAGGCCAGCGTCCTCCGTCACAGCCTCGCCGGGCTGGGAGGAGTCCACGCCATCGACACCGGCCAGCACTACGATCATGCCCTCAATGCCCTGCTCTACCAGCAGCTCGGCATCGCCGCTCCCGATCGCTTCCTCGAAGTCGGCTCCGGCAGCCATGCGGAACAGACCGGCCTGATCCTGACCCGCGCCGAAGCCGCCCTGCGTGAGCTGGACCCGGCGGCGGCCGTCGTGATAGGCGACACCAACTCCACCCTCGGCGTCGCCCTCGCCGCGGCGAAGCTCAGGATCCCGGTCGTGCACGTCGAGGCGGGGCTGCGCGCCAGCGATCGACTCATGGCGGAGGAGCTCAATCGCCGCGCGGTGGACGCGATCGCGAGCCTGCTCTGCACCCCATCGGCCGCGGCGACGACCCGGATGCGCGCCGAACACCCCGACGCGACCGTCACCGAGACGGGGGACGTCGCCTTTGACGTGCTCCGCGCCGCGCAGGACCGGCTGCCCGCGCCGAGCAGTATCGTGCCGGGACTCGAGCAGCTCTACTGCTTTGCCACGCTGCACCGGGCGGAGCTCACCGACACGCCGGCGCGGCTCGCCGCGGTGCTTCGGACCCTGGCCGCGCTGGGCATGCCGACTGTGCTCGCTGTTCACCCCCGCACCCACGCGGCGCTGCAGACCGCCGGGATCACCGGCGATCACCTCGGTGCGCTCCGCCTGGTGCCGGCGGTCGGCTATCTCGAGAGCCTCGCGCTTACCCGCGGTGCCCGGACGGTGGTCACCGATTCCGGCGGGCTGCAGCGCGAGGCGTACTGGCTGGGGACGCCCTGCGTCACGGTGCGCGCCGAGACCGAGTGGACGGAAACGGTGGAGTGCGGGGCCAACCGGCTGGTGCCGCCGGAGGATGCGCCCGCCACGCTGGGTGAGGCGATCAGCGGGCAGGTGCGTCGCTGGGACGGGGCCGCCCGCTGGCCGCGGGACGCCTACGGCGACGGCGACGCGGCCGCAGCAGTCGCCCGGGCAGTGCAGGCGCTGGTCGACGGAACCGGCTGAACCAGGAGCATCGCGTGCGCGCGATCATCGTCTCTCACACCTACATCGACCCGGCGACCCGGGGGAAGCTCAAGGCGCTCGTCGGCCTAGGGGTCACCCTCACGGTCGCGGTCCCGGCACGCTGGTCGCCCGGCGGGCGCAGCCCGCTGCTGCACTCTGCCTGGGGCACCGACGGCGGAGTGCGCATCGTCCCCATCCCCGTGTCAGGCGACCGTGGCGAGGAGGTGAGCTGGAAGAGCGCCGACCTGCATCGTCTCTTCAGCGACTTCCGCCCCGACATCCTGCAGATCGAAGCCGAGCCATGGACCCCCGCGGCGGCGACCGCGAGCGCCCGGGCCGAGAAGCTCGGCATCCCGATCGTGATCTTCGGCTCCGAGAGCGTGGTCCGCCCCTTCACCTTTCTCGAGCGCTGGCGCCGGCGCCGCACCCTCGCCCGCGCCCGGGCCCTGGTGGGCGGCAACCGTCTCGCCGCCGCGCTGCTCGGCCGCGACCGCCCCGGCATCCCCGTCACCGTGATTCCGCAACTCGGCCTCACGCCGCCGCTGGAATCGAAGCGGCCCGACCACGGCGAGCTCGCCATCGGATTCGTGGGCCGGCTGGTCCCCGAGAAGGGCCTCGACGCCCTCTTCCGTGCCTGCGTCAAGCTGCTCGGCCGCTGGCACCTGACCGTCGTCGGCAGCGGTCCATCGCAGGAGATGTTCGAGGCGCTCGCCGAACGACTGGGCATCGCCTCGCGGATCACCTGGCGCGGCGCCCTGCCACCCGAGGAGCTGAAGCGGCTCTGGCCCGAGATCGATTGCCTGGTGGTCCCCTCGCGCACGACCGGGCACTGGGTGGAGACCTTTCATCCCGCGCTCGTGGAAGCGATGGGACATGGCGTGCCCGTGGTAGGTACCGACTCCGGCACCCTGCCCGAGGTCATCGATACCGCGGGGCTGGTGGTTCCCGAAGATGACATCGCCGCGCTCACCGCCGCGCTGCAGCACCTGACGGATGCCCCGCGTGAACGCATCCGCCTCGGCAAGGAGTCCCGGCTGCGGGTCATGCGGGAGTATGTGGACGACGCCGTCGCGCGCCGCACCCTCGAGTTCTGGGACAGCGTGCTGAAGCCCAGGCAGGCGCACGGCGGTTGACCCTCCCCCCACCCGGCAGCATCTTCCCGCGATGATGTTTACGCCCCGGCTCCGCGCCGTCCGCCCCCTCATCGTCCTGCTCGCCCTGCTCCTGTCCACCAGCGCCGCGCTGGTGGCGCAGGTCCCCGCGCTTCCGCCGGGTCAGGCGATGCCGACGCCGGCGCAGGCTCAGGAGCTGCTGCGAACCCGTCCTGACCTGGTCGCCCAGTTGCGCCAGCGGCTCGGCACCTCGGGACTCTCCAAGGATCAGGTGCGCGCCCGGCTCCGCGCCGCAGGCTATCCGGAGAATCTGCTGGATCCCTACCTCGAGGGCGCGGACACCACCGTCAAAGTGCGCCCCGGCACCGACATCCTCGACGCGGTGCGGGTCCTGGGTCTGGTGGGCGGGGAGGACGCCGATTCGCTGGTGGCGCTGACCGACTCCGCCAGGCACGTGGCGGACTCGCTCCGCGCCGATTCACTCTCCGACAGCACCAAGACCCTGAAGATCTTCGGCCTTTCGGTGTTCCGGAGAACCAATTCGCTCTTCGCCCCCGCGCTCAACGGACCGGTGGACGACAGCTACCGGCTCGGCCCCGGGGATGGCCTGGTCCTGATCCTGACCGGCGATGTCGAGGTGGCCCACGAGCTGACGGTCACCCGCGAGGGCTTCATTGCCATTCCGCAGGTGGGACAGCTCTACGTCGCCAACCTGACGCTCGCGCAGTTGGAGGATCTGCTCTACACCCGGCTGGGGAAGGCCTACTCGGGGGTACGCCGGAGCGGTGACGCCACCACGCGGTTCACCGTCACCGTGTCGAAGCTCCGCACCAATCAGATCTTCGTCACCGGCGACGTCAGCCGGCCGGGATCGTTCCAGCTCTCGGCGGCCGGCACGGCGATGACCGCACTCTACGCTGCCGGAGGCCCCACCGAAAACGGCTCCTTCCGCCGCATCGAGATCCGCCGAGCCGGCAAGCTCGTCGACACCCTCGACGTGTACGACTACCTCCTGCGTGGCGACAACAGCCACGATGCTCGGCTGGAGAACGGCGACGTGGTCTTCGTCCCGGTGCGCGGCACCCAGGTCAAGGTCGCCGGGAAGGTGATCCGTCCCGCGATCTACGAGCTGCGTGAGCCGGAATCGCTGCGCGACCTCATCACCGCCGCCGGCGGCTTCGATGCCCCGGCGCTCCGCCGCCGAGTGCAGATCGACCGCATTCTCCCTCCGGCACAGCGTCAGGCGGGCGGCCGCGACCGGGTGGTGATCGACCTCGCCAGCGATCAGTTCATCGACGGCACCGGGCCCGCCTTTCCGATGGCGCCGGGCGACTCGCTCACCGTCATGGAGGTAGCGGAGCGCCGCCGCAACATGATTACCGTCACCGGAAACGTCTGGACACCGGGATTGATCGGCTGGAGCCAGGGGATGCGGCTCTCGGATGCGATCCGTCTCGCCGGCGGACCCAAGCCTGACGTCTACCTCGGCCAGTTGCTCCTCAGCCGGCTGCAGAGCGACTCCACGCGGCTCCAGCTCCGCTCCAGCTTCCGGGATTCCACCGGCGCCGTCGAGAACGATCTGCCGCTGCTCGAGGACGACGAAATCACGGTGTATTCTCGCTCCTCCTTCCGCCCGTTGCGCTACGTAGCGATCACCGGCGCGGTGCGGAAGCCGGGGCGGGTGCCCTATCGCGAGGGAATGACGCTGCGGGATGCGCTGCTGGAGGTCAAGGGTCTCACCGAGGACGCCCTGCTGACCGAGGCGGAGGTGGCCCGGCTACCGATCGACAGCGCCAGGAATGCAGGCCGCGTGGCCACGACCATCCGGGTGCCGCTCGACTCGACCTATGTCTTTGACCGGGATCCCGACGGCCGCTATCTCGGCCCTCCCGGCATCGCCGCCCCGGCGGGCGGTGCCAGAGAGATCCTGCTTGAGCCCTATGACAACGTGCTCATCTTCCGCCAGCCTGACTGGGAGTTGCAGCGCACCGTCGTGGTCGGTGGACAGGTTCGCTATCCCGGCCGCTATTCACTGATCACCCGCACCGACCGACTGCTGGACCTCATTCAGCGCGCCGGTGGCCTGACCAAGGATGCCTATCCCACCGGCATCAAGTTCTTCCGCTCCGCCGATCGCGGCGGGCGCATCGGCGTGGATCTGCCCCGGGTCATCGCGGATCCCAGGTACCGCGACAACCTGATCCTCGCCGGCGGCGATTCAATCATCATCCCCGAGTATGTACCGGTGGTCTACGTGCAGGGCGCGGTGAATGCCCCGATGTCGGTGACCTATTTGCCCGGCAAGAGTATGGAGTACTACGTGTCAGCGGCGGGCGGCTATCGGCGGGATGCGGACCGGGGCCGGACCTACGTGACCCAGCCGAACGGCAAGGTGGAGAGCGTCAACAAGCACTGGTCCTTCCTGCCGGACGGCAAACCCGATCCGCTCGCGGGCGGGTCGGTCTACGTCCCGGAACGGGATCCGGCGGACAAGAAGGACTGGCTGGGGATCACCGCCTCGGTGGCCCAGATCGTTGCGAGTCTGGCCACGACGCTGATCGTGATCCTACGGGTGAAGTAGGGGTGACCCATCGGGTCGCCCCTACGCGATCGCCCCCTTCCGTACGGGCGATCCATCCGGTCGCCCATTTCCCCCAATCCATCCGCATCCCCGGCCATCGCATCCCGCCGCCCCGCGATCCCCGGCCATCGCATCCGGGAAAATAGGGGCGACCCGTTGGGTCGCCCCTGCGCGATCCTGCCCTGTCTGGCACGGGCGATCCATCGGGTCGCCCGCAGTCGCCCGCAGTCGCCCGCAGTCGCCCGCAGTCGCCCGCAGTCGCCCGCACCCTACCCCTCCTCCACCCGCCGCTGCCCCCCGCTCTCCCGCTTCCGCTGCTCCTGACGCACCGGCATCCCCGCCAGCGACGGTTCGTAGTCCGGCACCAGCCGCTTCAGCAGGCCCC
>JBDTTN010000180.1:0-6070 GCA_039930625.1 Gemmatimonadota bacterium
GCGACGAGCGCTGGGGCCGCACCTACGAGAGCTACTCCGAAGACCCCGCGATCGTGGTCTCCTACGCCGGGCGATTCGTGAAGGGGCTGCAGGGCGACCTGGGCCGCGACAGCGTAATCGCCTGCGCCAAACACTGGGTGGGAGATGGCGGTACCACCCGCGGCGTTGACCAGGGCGATACGGCCCTGCCGGAGGCAGAGCTCGAACGACTCCACATCCGGCCCTACTACCCCGCCCTGGAGGCGGGTGTGCTTACGGTGATGGCCTCGTACAACAGCTGGAACGGCCTCAAGTGCCACGGTCACCACTATCTCCTCACCGATGTCCTGAAGGAGCGGATGGGCTTTCAGGGCTTCATCATCTCGGATTGGGACGGCACCGATCAACTCTCGGAGGACTTCGAGGAGGCGATCGCTCTCGGGGCCAACGCCGGCATCGACATGTTCATGGTGTCGACCAAATGGCGGAGGTGCCTCGCCTCGCTCAAGGCCCACGTGGCCAGCGGTGTCGTGCCCATGGCGCGGATCGACGACGCGGTGCGGCGGATCCTCACGGTGAAACTTCGCTACGGGCTGTTCGAGCGACCCAGGCCGTCGAAGCGCCCCTGGTCGCGCCCCGGCGTGCTCGGGGCGCCCGAGCACCGCGCGGTCGCCAGGGAGGCGGTCCGCAAGTCGTTGGTGCTGCTCAAGAACGAGCGCGGCATCCTGCCGCTCAAGCCGAAGGCACGGATCCTGGTAGCCGGAAAGAACGCCGACAACCTGGGCCATCAATGCGGTGGCTTCACCATCGCCTGGCAGGGCACGTCAGGCAACGACGCCGTGATCGGTGGCACCTCGATCTGGCAGGGGATCCAGGCGGCAGCGCCCAACGCCGTGCTGAGCGTCGATGGCTCCGCGGCCAACCCGGCAAAGCACGATGTCGCGATCGTGGTGATCGGGGAGACGCCCTATGCGGAGGGGATGGGCGACATCCGCGGTTCGGGGTACGTCGCCCCGGGCTCGATGCCCAATGCCCTCCCAACGGCGAAGCTGAACCCCTACGGGAACACCCTGGAGCTGGTGGCACGGCACCCGGAGGACCTGGCGACAATCCGGGCGGTGCGCGCCACGGGCATTCCGGTGGTGGTGGTGCTGGTCTCCGGGCGGCCGGTGGTGATCAACCAGGAGCTGAGCGAGGCGGCGGCCTTCGTAGCGGCCTGGCTGCCGGGCTCCGAGGGCCAGGGCGTGGCGGATGTGATCTTCGGTGAACACGATTTTCAGGGGAAGTTGTCCTGCTCGTGGCCCAAGGGCCCGGATGACAGTCCCAACGTCGGCGACGAGCCGTACGCACCGCTCTTCCCCTACGGCCACGGCCTGCGGTATCGCGACAAGTAGTTCTGAGACGCCCTGCGCCCCACCCGCCTGACGACGGGTGGGGCGTTCTATTGCGGCCAGACTAGGTGGCCGGAGCCTCCTGGGCTCGGCCCCGTCGACGCTCCAGCTCCTTCCGCACCTCGTGGGCCTTCTCCTCGGTGATGGGATAGGTGGCAATCGCCCAGATCGCGATGGCCGAGGCGATTGCCGGGATGAGCATGTCACAGAGCCGCATGAGCAGGATCGTGTGCGCCGGCTGGTTGCCGACGAGCTTCACATCGAACCCCGTGGCATTGAGCAGGTAGCCGCCGGCCGCGAGGGCAGCGGCCATCCCCAGCTTCACCACCCACCAGTAGATCGCCCCATACATCCCTTCCCGGCGCTGGGAGGTCTCCAGTTCATCCATGTCTACCACGTCGGCGATCATCGAGCCCATCAGGGTGAAGAGGCCGCCCAGTCCGAAGGCGAGGAAGGGTGCCGGAAGCAGCAGCAGGAGAGGAATCTTCGGATTGTAGCAGAACCACTTGAGCCCGTAACCCACAATCGACACGCTGGTCGAGGTAATGAACGCGCGCCGCTTGCCGACCTTGGTGCCGAGCCAGGTGATGAAGAAGATGACGGCAAAGGTTGAAATGGCGCCGAGGGTGCCCGAATAGCCGGCGTATTTGGCCCCCAGCTCCTCGTTGCCACCGAAGACGTAGTAGATGATGACGTAGAACTGAAACGACGAGATCATGATGAAGCTGTTGAACACCAGGAAGGTGGCGATGCACAGCTTCCGGAACGGGGCCGACTTGAGCGAGGTGCCGAAGGCCTTGAAGAAGGCACCCAGCTGGCGGAAGATCACGGCGGTCCGGCTCTCTGTGGGAACAACAGCCTCCTGCTCCACCCTGGCGATATGGAGGTACCGCTCCCGGAGGAAGATCGCCGGCAGGATCCCGATCACGATTGCCACGAGGCCAATCGCGAGGGCCAGCCCCGCGGCCCCGTCCACCGAATCGGCGAACCAGGCCTTGTGGGTCATGATCCAGAGGAACCAGGGCGAGATCAGGTACGCGATCTGCCCGATGAAATTCTGGACGCCCATCAGCCGGGTGCGCTCGTGATAGTCCGGCGTGAGCTCGTAGCCGAGAGCCACCCAGGGCGCCGCGAAGATGGTGTAGGCGGCGTAGAAGAAGATCGAGCCGGTCAGGAAGTAGACCGCGTACCAGTTCTCGGTGTGGCCGCGCGGCAGGCGCCAGAGCACGATGTACACCAGTCCCGACAGGATCGCGCCGACGAAGATGTACGGCCGCCGCCGTCCCCACCGCGAGCGGGTATTATCGGAGACGTACCCCATCAGCGGATCGGCGATGGCGTCGAAGAAGCGGGGGACGGCGCCGAGCAGACCGACCAGGGCCGGGTTCATGCCCAGCCCCAGGTTGAGGATGATCGTCATCCCGCCGATGGCCGCGGCCAGGACGTTGTTCACCAGAGCCCCGGCGCCGTATGCCAGTTTCAGCGGGAAGGATATCCGGTCTTCAGGCGCCGTCTGGTAATGGGTGCGCGACTCCTTGCTCCCGATCCGCGCATGCCAGGCGGCGATCGCGGTGCGGGCAAGCTGGCCCAGGCGCCTCCCGGCGCCCATCAGTTGGCCGAGTACACGCGCACGTAATCAACCAGCATGGTCTGCGGGAAGCTGGTGCCGTTCGGCGGTCCCGGAGGGCCGCCGCCCACGGCCAGGTTCATGATCACGTAGAACGTATGATCGAAGACCCAGTCGTCCGGGTTGATGTAACTCTTCTTGATGACCTGATAGATCTGTACGTCGACGTACCAGACGATGCGATCGCTGAGCCAGTCAACCCGGTAGACATGGAAATCGTCGGAGAGCAGCTCTCCATTGGGGAGGTCGAAGGCCCGATTCAAGGCGTTGGCGCCCGAGTAGCCGGGGCCGTGGAGGCTGCCCTGATTGCGGCTCGGATTCCGGCCGAAGTTCTCCATGATGTCGATCTCGCCGCATTTGGGCCACGGCGAGGTGGCACAGTTGCCCCCCAGCATCCAGAAGGCCGGCCAGATTCCGGTGGCGGTTGGCATCTTGATGCGCGCCTCGAACCGGCCCAGGGTCTGCTCGTGCTTGCCCTGGGTCGTCAGGCGCGCGGATGTGTAGCTGCTGCCCTGATACGATTGCTGCCGGGCAACGATCGCAAGGTTACCCGCGCCGTCGAGGGTGGCGTTGCGGGCCGAGTCGGTATCGAATTCCAGCTGGTTGTTGCCCCAGTTGGTCCCAACGTCAAACTTCCAGTTTGCCGGGTCAGGCGCCTGCCCGGCAGTGCCATCGAACTCATCCGCCCACGCCAGCTTCCAGCTCACGTTTGGCGGGGACGTCAGGTCGCCGTAGCAGCCGGCGCCGGCGAGGATGACAAGCGCAGTGGCGCCGAGCCGGAACAGTGGCCGATCTGCGGGGAGCGAAGCACGGGTCATGAGGAGCCTGCCGTTGGAAAGAGACTCGGGTCAGTAAGCGCTGCATCGAGTACAAGGGTCGCCGCGCCAATCGCGACGTCACGCGGTCCCAGTTCGCCGGTCCGGAGATGAGAGGCGGCATCGGCGCCGACAAACGTCCGCCGTCGCGCGGCCTCCCGGAGTGGAGCCAGCAGTCGTTCGCCCAGCCGTGACAGGCGCCCGCCCATGATCACCGCCGCCGGATTCATCAGGTTGATCAGGTCGGCCACGGCAATCCCGAGATACTCCGCCGCCTCAAGAACAACCTTCATCGCCAGCGGATCATCGGCGAGCGCGGCATCCTCGATGGCCCCGATGGTCGGCTCGGTGCCGGCGAGCACGCTGCCAGGGAACTCCGGCAGCAGCCGTTTGGCCCGCGCCACCAGGGCCTGGGTCCCGACGTACAGCGCGAGACAGCCACGATTGCCGCACATGCAGAGACTTCCGTGCGGATCGATCGTCATCTGCCCGATCTCGCCCGCCACCCCGGTCGCGCCGCGGTAGATCCGGCCGCCGAGGAAGTGACCGGAGCCGACACCGGTGGCCACCTTGATGAAGGCGAAGTCATCCAGCCCCCGCCCCGCCCCCCACCAGTGCTCCGCCAGCGCGCCCAGGTTGGCGTCGTTGTCCACCAGGACGGTCACGCCGAACTCCAACTCAAGCTGATCGAGGACGCTCCGCCCCCGCCAGGCCGGCAGCACCTGCGGGGAGAGACGGTCGGGGGAGCGCGGGTCCACCGGGCTCGGCACGCCCACACCGATCCCGACCAGCCGCCGCCGCTTGCCGCCCCACTTCACAAGACAGGCCCGGCAGAACTCGAGAATGAGTGCGGCCGTCCCTTCGGGATCGGAGCGCACGGGGAAGTCTCGGTGCTCCCATGCGAGCACACCGCCGCGGAGATCGGTGAGGACGACAGACACATGGCTCGCCCCCATATCAACCCCGAGGATGACGAAGGCATCATCCTGGAATTCGAGGACAACCGGCCGGCGTCCTCCCCGGGACGGCCCCTCCCCCACCTCGGCGACCAGTCCGGTCGCCAACAGCCCGGTGACGATTTCGGACACCGTCGACCGCGACAGCCCGGTCAACCGGGCGATCTCGGCTCGCGAGATCTTGCGCTGCTCCCAGATCAGGTGCAGAACCGCGTCGGTCAGCGAGCGCTGGCCAGTCAGCCGAGCCCGCCAGCCCACTCCTAGAGCAATGCCCGCCATCCTTGCCTTCCCCGGCTCGTCACAGCCAGTCGTAGTCGACGCGAGTGATGCAGTGGCACGTGGTCGACATGGACCGTATCGGGGTCACCCGGAATCTTCAACCGGGCAATGGGCGCCTCCGCCGGAAGCCCGGCGAAGGCGGAGTGCCGCCTACTTGTGGAAGTAGACGTTGTCGATGTACAGCACCGTAGTTTCACCCGGATTCACGAGGAGCAACAGCTGCCGCAACGCGCTCTTGGTGGTCAGCCCGGTGAAACTCGACAGCGGAATATCCAGCGAGACCCAGCTGCCGCTCATGACCTGCCCGGGGTTGTAATTGCCCTCCACCCCCGAACCGGTCGAGAAATCGACAAGCCGGATTTGGAAGTTCGGGGACGGGTTCGGGGACCAGACGTCCACATGAAAGTGGGTCATCGTGGTGGCGTCCACCGTGTTCGCGGGGTTTGCGAACCCGAACTCGACGCCCACGAAGTGCGCCAAGCTGTACTGCTTGACCGCATGCCCATTGAGGATTGCGAAGGGATCAACCAGCTGGTTGCAGCAGGTGCTCCAGCTCGTCTGCCAGGTGTCCACACCCTGGTTGGTGTACGCGGTGCTGAAGAGCGAGATCACGTTCGCCGCCGTCACCGACGGCGTCGGTGCGTTATTGCCCGGCACCCCAAGCGGGGCTGTCACCGTGATAGATGCGCTGCCCGACGCCGCCAGGCCATTCATCGTGGCGGAGATGTTGGTGCTCCCCGCCGCAACGCCGGTGACGAGGCCATCGGCGCTCACCGTCGCAACACTAGGGCTGCTTGAGGTGAGCGTATACCAGCCCCAGGCCACGTCTGTCAGCTTGCCGCCATTGGGCAGCGCCGGCGTCGCGTAGCTCACCGTATTTGGCGCCGGAATGAGCTGGAACGGCGAGCCCAGAGCGACCGTCGTTGGCGCCGGCCAGCCGGTGGTCACGCCCGTCGGTGCGCCGACCTGGCCGGCGGGCAGGTTCTCGTACTGCACGTCGTTGAACCAGACGGTGTAGTTGTT
>JBDTTN010000181.1:0-6066 GCA_039930625.1 Gemmatimonadota bacterium
GCCTTCCGCTGAATCAGCATCAGCGCCCCGAGTCCCGCGGAGTCCACCGTGCGGGTGCCGCGCAGATCGACAACCAGTCGCCCAGTACGCTCGGGCAGCTGCTCCAGCATGCTGATGGCGCTCTGCCGGAAGGTGGTGCGGCTCTCCAGCCCGAGGTGCTCGGGCGCCGAGAGTTCCAGGACATTCGCTTGTGTGGTCTGCATGGTCTGCCTCCAGCGCTCATAACATCTGAGCGCGATGCTCCGCCGGCCTCTGTTGAGAGCGGGGCGCATCGCGCTCATTGCGCGGGGCACCCGCCTTCGGCACCGAGCTATCTGAGGTGGAACCGGACCCTTGTGTCCGACCGAGGTTGGCTCGCTGGCCTTCCCCCACCCTAGACCTCTAGTTTTGCGGCCCCGGATCGCTCCGGGTGTGCTCTTATCGGGCGGATCAGTTTTCGAGAGACCTTGTGGCCTCCTGCCCCCTCAAAGGCGAGCCCGGTGCCACGAAGTCAACCTATTGTACCACAATGATTTAAGATGTGTCGTCGTGGCTCTGCAACGGCTTTCAATCTCGCATGGCGCGGCGGCCATGGGCCAACTGCAAGCCCTCCCGGACCCCACCGGCTCCGGTCTCCGAGGGCAGCGCCGGGATGACGCCCTTGCCGAACGTATAGAAGGGGGCGCATCCTCCTCATGGGCGCCGATGGCACCCCGTGTACGGGCGACCCCTCGGGTCGCCCATGTCGCCCGCTCCATTCTTGAAGGATTCTCAGCGCATGACCGACCAGCTCAGTACCCTCCTCACCGAGAGCCGCCGATTCCCACCGCCGGCAGACTTCACGCTGCAGGCGAATGCTCAGCCCGGCATCCACGCCGCCGCCAGCGCCGACCGGCTCGGATTCTGGGAGACCCAGGCGCGCGCCCTGGACTGGATCGCCCCATGGAGCAAGGTCCTGGAATGGACGCCGCCCCACGCAAAGTGGTTCGTGGATGGCAAGCTGAACGTGTCGGCCAACTGCGTGGACCGGCATCTCAAGACCGCCCGCCGCAACAAGGCCGCGATCATCTGGGAGGGGGAGCCGGGAGACCGCCGGACCATCACCTACTGGGAGCTGCATCGCGAGGTCTGCCGAGCTGCCAACGCACTCAAGGCGCTCGGCGTGAAGAAAGGCGACCGGGTGGCCATCTACCTCCCGATGATTCCCGAAGCGGCGATCGCGATGCTCGCCTGTGCCAGGATCGGCGCGGTCCACTCGGTGGTCTTCGGGGGATTCTCCGCGGATTCCCTGCGGGATCGCATCAACGATGCAGCGGCGGTCTGCCTGATCACCAGCGACGGCGGTTACCGGAGAGGGTCGGTGCTTCCGCTCAAACGCTTCGCCGATGAGGCCGTGGCGCAGTGCCCGAGCATCAGGAGCGTCGTGGTGGTCCAGCGCCGGCCCGGCTCCGCGGGGGGCGACGAGTCCTTCGCCAACATCGTCGAGGGGCGCGACCACTGGTGGCACCGGCTCCTGGACCAGGCTGATTCGAAGTGCGCGGCGGAACCGGTGGACGCGGAGGATATGCTTTTCATCCTCTACACCTCCGGCACGACCGGCAAGCCGAAGGGCATCGTGCATACCACCGGCGGCTACCTCACCCAGGTGACGGCGACGATGAAGTACGTCTTCGATCTGAAGGAGGACGACGTCTTCTGGTGTACCGCGGACATCGGCTGGGTGACCGGGCATTCGTACGTCGTCTACGGTCCGCTCGCCAACGGCGCGACCATCCTGATGTACGAGGGCGCGCCTGACTGGCCGGAACGGGATCGCTTCTGGAAGCTGATCGCGCGCTACGGCGTCACAATATTCTACACCGCGCCCACCGCGATCCGGGCCTTCATGAAGTGGGGCGAGCAGCTCCCCGCCAAGCACGACCTCTCCAGCCTCCGCCTGCTCGGCACCGTCGGCGAACCGATCAACCCCGAGGCCTGGATCTGGTACCATACCCACATCGGGCACCAGCGCTGCCCGATCGTGGACACCTGGTGGCAGACCGAAACCGGCGGCATCATGATCACACCGCTTCCCGGCGTCACGACCACCACCCCAGGCTCGGCGACGGTCCCCTTCCCCGGGATCTCGGTGCAACTGGTCGACCAGAAGGGGACGCCCGTCGCCATGGGCGGCGGGCTGTTGGTGCTCACCGAGCCCTGGCCGGGGATGCTGCGCACGATCTACGGCGACGATGCGCGCTATCGCGAGACCTACTGGAGCAAGTTTGCGGGCAAGTACTTCGCCGGCGACGGCGCCAAGCTCGACGAGGACGGCAACTGGTGGATTCTCGGCCGGGTCGATGATGTGCTCAACGTGGCGGGACATCGGATCGGCACGATGGAAGTCGAGAGCGCGCTGGTGGATCATCCGGCAGTCGCGGAGGCCGCCTGCGTCGGCAAGCACCATGACCTCAAGGGGCAGGCGATCGCCGCCTTCGTCACGCTGAAGGAGGGCACCAAGCCCACCGCCGAGCTGAAGGACGATCTCAAGGACCACGTCAGCAAGAAGATCGGCGCCATCGCCCGCCCGGACGACGTGCTGTTCAGCGCCGACCTGCCCAAGACCCGCAGCGGCAAGATCATGCGCCGATTGCTCAAGGACATCGCCGAGGGCCGTGCCCTCGGCGATACGACCACGCTCGCCGATCCGGGCGTCGTGGCACGGCTGAAAGACCAGTATGAAGCCGAGGAGAGCTGACGCCAGGAGATTCTTCACACTTCGGAGGCTATACTTCCGGAGAGTTCGATGAAGTCGACCAGAACCAGGCGGAGCACGACGATGCGACTAACCAGAATCCTGCTGACCACCGCAGCCATCGCGACCCTCGGGGCCGCGGCGTGGCCGAGCCACCGCGCCGCCACACCGACAGAGATCACCGTCTATCACTCCCCCACCTGCGGCTGCTGCAAGAAATGGGTGACGTACCTGCAAGCCAACGGCTTCACGGTGAAGTCGATCGAGCAGCAGGATCTATCGGAGGTGAAGGCGGATGCCGGCGTCACCAGCAAGCTGGCCTCATGTCACACCGCGCTGGTGCAGAGCTATGTGATCGAGGGCCACGTGCCGGCCGCGGACATCCAGCGGCTGCTGAGGGAAAAGCCGAAGGTCACCGGGCTCACGGCGCCGGGGATGCCGAGCGCCGGGCCGGGGATGGACATGGGCAAGGATCCGTACGAGGTACTGACCTTCGATGCGAAGGGCAACACCACGGTGTGGGCGAAGCACTAGCAGCCGGCCGCGGTACGATGTGACAACGACCCTCCGAGTCAACTCTCGGGGGGTCGTTTCACGACTCGATAGCTGACAGCTGACAGCTGAAAGCTGAAGGCTGACAGCTGACTGCCGACGGCCGACGGCTTCAGAATTGAATCTGCGCCCCCATCTCCACCACCCGGTTGGGCGGCAGGTTGAAGAAGGTCGTCGCGGATTGGGCGTTGCGGCTCATCAGGATGAAGAGCTTCTTGCGCCACATGGCGAGCGCGGGCGGGGCTTCTGCCGGCACCGGCCTCTTGTCCGCCCTGGCAATCAGCGTCTCACGACCGAGGTAGAAGGTCGTCTCCATGGGCCGGACCGCGACGCCCCACGCCTGCAACCCCTTCAGGATCTGGGTCACGTCCGGCGACTCCACGAAGCCATAGCGCGCGGTCACCGAGTAGAACTTCTGGCCCAGGTCCACACAGCTGGTCCGCTCGTCCTCGGACACATATGGCACATCTTCCGTGCGTACGGAAAGCAGGATGACCTGCTCGTGCAGCACCTTGTTGTGCTTGACGTGGTGGAGCAGGACCGGTGGGGCGCCGCCGGGATGAGAGGTCATGAAGACCGCGGTCCCCGGCACCCGTACCGAGAGCCGCTTGGCGATGTCACTCAGGAAGAGCTCCATCGGGAGTGAGTTCTCTTCCATGATCTGATTGAGCCGGATCCGTCCCCGCTTCCAGGTGGACATCAGGGTGAAGATCAGCACCGCGACCACGATCGGGAACCAGCCGCCGTGCGCGAACTTCACCAGGTTTGCGGAGAGGAACGCGAGGTCCACGAACAGGAACAGGCCGCAGATCGTCCAAGCCTTCGCCATGCTCCAGCCCCACTGCTCCCTGGCCACCACGCTGAAGAGCATCGTCGTGATCGCCATCGTGCCGGTAACCGCAATGCCGTAGGCGGCGGCAAGGTTGGTGGACGAGCGGAAACTGATCACCAGCCAGATACACGCAACCATCAGCGCCCAGTTCACCTCGGGGACGTAGATCTGTCCCCTCTCCTGTTCGGAGGTGTGGGTGATGGTGACGCGGGGTGAATACCCGAGCTGGACCGCCTGTTGCGTCAGGGAAAAGGCGCCGGTGATCAGCGCCTGCGAGGCAACAATCGCGGCGCTCGTCGCGAGCACGACCATCGGTATCAGCAGCGGCGGCGGCACCAGCGCGTAGAACGGGTTGGCCGCCGCATCCGGATTCTCCAGCAGCAGCGCGCCCTGGCCGAAGTAGTTGAGCATCAGCGCGGGCAGCACCACGCTGAACCAGGCCAGCCTGATGGGCCGGCGGCCGAAATGGCCCATGTCGGCGTACAACGCCTCGCCACCCGTCAGCACCAGCACCACGGCGCCGAGGATCAGGAAGCCCCGCAGCCCATCGCGGATGAAGAAGTCGATCGCATACCACGGGTTGATCGCCACCAGCACCCCGGGCTGCCGCAGGATGCCGGTGACTCCGAGCAGCGCGATGCACAGGAACCAGGCGATCATCACCGGCCCGAACACCATGCCGATCCCCGCCGTACCAAACCGCTGGAACAGAAAGAGCAGGAAGAGAATCAGGACGGTGAGCGGGACGATCCAGGTGAGGAAAATCGGAGCAGCGAAGCCGAGGCCGTCGATGGCGCCCAGCACGGAAATCGCCGGGGTGATGACGCCGTCGCCGTAGAGTAGCGCGGTCCCGAACAGCCCGAGCATGACCAGCGCGGTGCGTCGCTTCCCCTCCCGGCCGCTTACCAGCGCGAGCAGGGCGAGGATCCCCCCCTCGCCTCGATTGTCCGCCTTCATCACCTGCGCGATGTACTTGTAGGAGATCACGAAGTTCATCGACCAGACGATCAGCGACAGAACTCCGAGCACGTTTTCCCGGGTTGGCGGGATGCCGTGTGTCCTGCCGAAGCACTCCTTGAGGGCGTAGAGCGGGCTGGTCCCGATGTCGCCGTAGACCACACCGAGCGCAGCAAGTGAGAGGCCCGCGAGGGCCTTGCCTGACACCGGGTGGTGACCGACAGGATGGTCGCTCATGCGCCGCGTCGGTCGATCGCGCCGCTGCGGCACCGCTCGTTGCGGCGTGACCTACCGTGGCTGACGAGCGCCACAGCCGTCCCGAGGCGCATCTATTTTGCCGGCTTGGCCTGCATCGAGTCCAGCAATGCCTTCAACATGTCGTAGTGGACCTTGCCACCGCCTCCGTACAGCCGACCGTTGATGAGGAAAGTCGGCGTGGACTCGACACCGACCTGGATTCCCTCGTTCTTGCTTGCTTCGATGCGGCCGGCATAGCGCGCCGACGCCATGCAATCGTCGTATTTGGCCAGGTCGAGGCCGAGTTCCTTCGCATAACCTCTGAAAGTGTCGCTGGCATCACGCAACTCCGGCCAGCGGGGCTCCCACTCGTACACCCGGTGATTCATCGGCCAGTACTTGCCCTGCTCGTCCGCGCAGGCGGCGGCGTGCGCCACCACCCGAGTGTGCGGATGGGGAGCGTCCAGCGGGAAATCCCGGTAGCGCCAACGCACCTTGCCGGTCTGGATCAGGCGCTCTTCGATTGTCGGGAACTGGACGGCGTACCATTGCTGGCAGGCGGGACACTCGAAGTCCGCATACTCGGTGACGGTCAGTGGGGCGCTGTCCGAACCGAGATAGTAACCGTGGAAGCCGCTCGTGTCGCCGACCTGGACCGTGACGTTCGCCGGTATGCTGATCGGTTTCCGGGTCGACATGTAGATGAGCGCGCCGACGCCTGCCACTGCGACCGCACCCAGGATGTAATAGAAGCGGTTCAACCCGCTTGCGGCGG
>JBDTTN010000182.1:0-6061 GCA_039930625.1 Gemmatimonadota bacterium
GTCCGCCGGGTAGACCTCGATCGCCGCAAGGAAGAGGGGATGCTCTATCACCTCGACCCCGCGCGATTCTTCCTGCTGGCGAACACGGCCGGCTGCTACACCGCCGATGAGGCGATCCGCTACGCCCGACTGGCCCGGGAGGCCGGGTTCAACGAGTTCATCAAGCTCGAGGTCATCGGCGACAAGGAGACTCTGCTCCCGGACGCCGACGGATTGCTCACCGCTACGAAGACGCTGGTGAAGGAAGGCTTTCGGGTGATGGCGTACACCAACGACGACCTCATCACGGCGCTGCGGCTGGAGGATGCGGGCGCCGCGGCGGTCATGCCGCTGGCCTCACCGATCGGCAGCGGGCTGGGACTCATCAACCCGTACAGCATCCGCACCATCAAGCGCCGCCTCACCGTGCCCGTCCTGGTCGATGCCGGCGTGGGAACTGCATCAGATGCCTGCCTCACAATGGAGCTGGGCGTCGACGGCATCCTCATGAACACCGCCATCGCCGAGGCCCGGGATGCGGTCGCGATGGGGGCCGCGATGCGCCATGCCGTGGAGGCGGGGCGCCTGGCCTTCCTGGCGGGCCGGATGCCGCGCCGTGATGTCGCCGCTGCGTCCAGCCCGGCGAGCGGGAAGATCGAGTGAGTGACGGGGTTGCCCCCCGCGAGGCCGCCTACCGGATACTGCGCGCGGTCCAGGATGGACAGCCCTTCGAACAGGCCCTCGATCGAGGGCTTCGCGGTCTGGAGGACTCCGATCGACGCCTCGCCCACGAACTTGCCGCCGGGGTCCTGCGGCGGCGCAACGATCTCGATGCCCGGCTCCAGCCGCTGATCCATCGCGGCTGGAGCTCCGTGGCCACCGAGCTGAGGGACATTCTCCGGCTCGGCGCCTATCAACTGAGCGCGCTGGACCGCATTCCGCCCCACGCGGCCGTGTCCACCACCGTCGAACTGGCCCGCTCCGCCCTCGGTGAAAAGGCGGCCCGCTTCACCAACGCGATCCTGCGTGGCATGGGTGGCCGGGCCGCGCCACCGGCGGCCGGCACCGATCCGGCGGCCCATCTCGCCGACCGCTACTCGCACCCCGACTGGCTGGTCCGCCGCTGGCTCACCCGCTTCGGCCCGGAACAGACCGAGCAACTGCTCGAGTGGAACAACACCCGTCCACCGCTGGTGCTTCAGCCCGCGCGGGGCAGCCTCGAGGAGCTGCAGCGACTCCTCTGGGAACGCGGCACCAGTGCGCGCCGCGCCCCCTTCGATGCCGGTCTCCTGCTTGACAGCGCGCGGCCGCCGGAACTCCCCGGGTATGCCGAGGGGGCGTTCGTGGTACAGGACGGTGCACAGGCACTGGTGAGCCGGTTTGCCGATGTCCCCGCCGGCTGCACGATCTACGATGCCTGCGCCGCACCAGGGGGAAAGACCATCGCACTCGGTCTCCGTGCGGGACGGGTCCTCGCCTGCGACCTCCGCCGCGACCGGGTCCAGCGGCTCGCTCTTAACCTCCGCCGAGCGGGGAGCGGACGGGAGTTTCCCGTGGTGGCCTCTGCCCTCGCGCCGCCCTTTCGCCGGGTCGATTTCGTCCTGCTTGATGCTCCCTGCCTCGGGACCGGGACACTCGCCCGCCACCCGGATGCGCGCTGGCGGGTCGCCCCCGAGGCGCTCACCCGACTGGCGGAACAGCAGCGCGGACTCCTCGAGGCCGTCGCCCCCGTCGTCCGGCCCGGGGGGTGGTTAGTTTACGCCACGTGTTCGCTCGAGCCTGAAGAGAATGAGGAACAGGTGACCGCCTTCCTGAATACCCATCCCGATTTTCGCCGCGAGCCGGGGCACGCCGCACCGGCAGAGTTGCTGACCCCCGACGGGGATCTGCAGCTGCTCCCGCAGCGCCATGGCGTCGATGGCGCCTTTGCCGCGCGCCTGCGCAGAGTCGGCTGATGGAGTTCAGGCGTCCAAGCATCGCCGGAAAGAATCGCGGACTGCTCTCCACCATCGCCGGTCGGCGGTTCGTGAAGCAGGCCGGTCTCGTCGCCGGGATGTTCCTGACAGGCTACCTGGTGACAATCCTCTGGGTCTTCCCCGCGCCGCTCTTCAAGCGGGAGCACGCCGTTCCCCGGCTGCTCGACCTCGGCGTGACGGAAGCCCGGCAGCGGCTGGACGCGCAGGGTTTCCGCTTCCGGATCGAGGATCAGCAGACTGACGCCACCGCGCCGAAGGGCGCAGTCGTCTGGCAGGATCCGCCCCCCGGTGTGGTGGTTGCCCCTAACAGTCAGGTGGCGCTCATCCTGAGCGATGGACCACCCGATGTGCCGGTGCCCGATGTTGCAAGCTTTCCCCGTGGCCTGGCGGAGCGGGTGCTGCGCGCGGCCGGCTTCACCCTCGGCAAGATCGACACCCTGCCGGCATCGAGTGAGGCCGGCATCGTCGTGCAGACCCGGCCCAGTCCGGGCGTCGGCCGGGCGGCGGGCACTCCGATCGATCTGGTGATAAGTTCGGGACCCGCGGAGCTGACCGTTCCAGCGGTGGTGGGGCTGTCGCTGGCCCAGGCACGGGAGCGGATCGAGCAGCTCGGCCTCATCGTCGGCGCAACCGGAGGACGGGTGATTCCCGGCCGACCGGAGGGCCTGGTGCTGGAGCAGCGCCCGCCCGCCGGTACCCGCAGCCCGCGCGGTGCCCGAGTCGATCTCGTCGTGACCCGGAAGGGAAACTGATGGCGATACGCATCGCACCCAGCATGCTCTCCACCGACCTCGGCCGGCTGCGCGAACAGGTGGAGGCCGCCCTTGCCGGCGGCGCCGAGTGGCTGCACGTCGACGTGATGGATGGCCGGTTCGTGCCGAATCTCACCTTTGGCGCGCCGCTGATCCGGGCCCTTCGTCGTATAACCGAAGCCCCGCTCGATGTGCACCTCATGGTCGTGGAACCGGAGCGCTACATCGCCGAGTACGCCGACCTCGGCGTAAACGTCTTCACCTTCCATCCGGAAGCCACGACTCACGTGCAGCGACATCTGGCGCAGATCCGGTATCGCGGCATGGCGGCAGGGCTCGCACTCAATCCGGCGAGTCCGCTCAGTCTGATCGAGGAGGTCCTGAGCGACATCGACCTGCTCCTGATCATGAGCGTCAATCCCGGCTTTGGCGGCCAGTCGTACCTGCCGACGACGACGGGGAAGATCGCCCGCGCGCGTGCGCTGCTGGACCGGACGGAGACCCGCGCGGCGCTCGAGGTGGACGGCGGCATCACCGTGGACACCATCGAATCCGCCTGGCGCGCCGGAGCGGACACCTTCGTCGCCGGCACGGCGGTGTTCGGCGAACCCGATATCGCCGAGGCGGTCCGCGCACTCACCCGCTGCTGCACCACGAGAGTGTAATCGATGTCGAAACAGTGGATACTCGTGATGGCCGTGCTGGCGGGACTTCTGATCGGCGGCACCGCGCTCGTCTACTTCGGGCCCGAGGTGCAGCCCGTCGCGGTCGGGAAAGAGGCGCCGGACTACAAGGCGATGGACCTCGGCACGGGAGATAGCGTCGGCATCCGGAGCCACTACCGGGGTCACGTCACGCTGGTGAACATCTGGGCGACCTGGTGCGTCCCCTGCCGCGTCGAGATGCCCGCAATGCAGCAGCTCTTCGACTCGCTTTCTGGCCGTGGTTTCCGGATCGCGGCGGTGAGCATCGACCAGGAAGGCCCCGGCGTGGTGCGGGAATTCGCGGGCGAGCTGAAGCTCAGCTTCGATATTCTCCATGACCAGAGCGGGAACATCCAGCAGGCGTATCAGACCACCGGGGTGCCGGAGAGCTTCCTGCTCGACAGCAGCGGTGTCATCATGAAGCGGGTGATCGGCGCGCACGACTGGGCCTCCGCCGCTGACCGCGCCCTGATCCGCCGCCTCCTCGGCGATACCGGCGCGGCGAACACCGCCCCCCTCACCGATCGGGTGCCGGCAGACAGTGTCCCCGCGCAGGCGCGATGATTCTCCTCGCGATTGAAACCTCCTGCGACGAAACTTCGGCGGCGATTCTCCGCGCCGGAGACGGCCCGACCTCGCTGGTCAGCCTCGTAATCCTGTCCCAGGACGTGCACCGCATCTTTGGCGGCGTGGTGCCAGAACTGGCCAGCCGCGCGCATCTCACCACGCTCGGTGCCGTCGTGGATCAGGCGCTGACCGAAGCGGGTGTGACACTCGAACAGATCGGTGCCATCGCCGTTACGGCAGGGCCGGGCCTGGTCGGCGCGCTGCTGGTCGGGGTGATGTACGGCAAGACGCTCGCACGGCGACTGGGAGTGCCGCTGCTGGGTGTCCATCATCTCGAAGGGCATCTCTTTGCGGCCACCCTCGAGCAGCCTGACCTCAAGCCGCCATTCGTCGCCCTGCTCGTGAGCGGGGGTCATACCATGCTGCTCGATGTCGCCGCCTGGGGGCAGTATCAACTGCTGGGCACCACGCGGGACGACGCCGCCGGTGAAGCGTTCGACAAGGTGGGCACTCTCCTCGGTCTGCCGTACCCCGGCGGCCCGGAGATCGAGCGCCTCGCGGCAGAAGGTCGCCCGGGTCGCTACAAGTTTCCCCGGCCGATGCTCAATACGCTGAACGAGGACGGCCCCGATCGGTTCGCCTTCTCCTTCTCGGGCCTCAAGACGGCGGTGCTGCGGGCGGTGCAGGCCAGCGACAACCTGGAGCGCGACCGCGCCGATCTCGCCCGCGCCTTCCAGGATGCAGTGCTCGCCGTGCTGGTTGAAAAATCGTGGACTGCGCTGCACGATCGAGGCTACTCCACCCTCGTCCTCGGCGGCGGTGTGGCATGCAACCGCGCCCTGGCTGCCGCGGCCACCGCCCGACTCGGCAGCAGCGCCCGCGTGGTCGTCGCCTCGAACCGGCTCAACACGGATAACGCGGCAATGATCGGCGCTGCCGCGGCCTTCCGGTTGGCCCGCGGCGAACAGAGCGGCAGTGAGCTCGAGCCGCGCGCGGACCTGGCCTTTCCCGGCCTCGTTCTCACCCCCGTCCCGCTGGGTGCCGTCCGATGAATGTCTACCCCCTGAAGTTCTCGCTGGGCCCGCTCGAGATAACCGGCTACGGAATCATGATGATGGTGGGGTTCCTCATGGGTGGCTGGCTGATCACCCTGGAGCTCCGCCGCCGAGGCCTGTACGAGGAGTATGCGGCAGACATCACGGTCGCCGCCGTGGTGGGTGGAATCATCGGCGCCAAGGTCTGGTACTGGGTCCTCAACGGCGGAAGCCTCTTCTCACGTGGCGGTCTGGTCTGGTACGGCGGCTTCGTCGGAGGCTTCCTTGCGGTCATGCTGAATGGCTGGCGGCTGAAGGTTCCGCTCCGCTGGACCTTCCATCTCTGCGCCCCGGCACTGGCGGCGGCGTACGCACTGGGCCGGATCGGCTGCTTCATCGTGAATGACGACTACGGGCACTCGACCAACCTGCCGTGGGGCGTCAAGTTCCCCCAGGGACTCCCGCCGTCCACCGCGCTCAACATGCAGGAGCAGTTCGGGATCCCGATTCCCGCGGGCGTTGACCCTGCCACGGTGCTCGCCGTGCACCCGACCCAGCTGTACGAGACGGTCCTGATGCTGATCGCCTTCGCGCTGCTGTGGCGGCTCCGCCTGCGGGCCCGCCCCATCGGCTGGATCTTCGGGATCTACCTCATCTGCGCGGGGGTGGAGCGATTCCTGATCGAGTTCGTGAGAGCCAAGGACGACAGGATCTTCGGCCCGCTGACGATTGCCCAGGTGGTGAGCCTGGCGCTGGTCGCCGGTGGATTTCTGGTGATGTCCCGACTCAGAGGCGATGCTGAGCTATCCCCCGGACCCTACCTGACTGGCGCGCGCCCGGCCTAACCCAGCGCGTTGCCTGCCGGAAGCATCTGCCGGAACATATTTCATGTTCCGGCATTTTTCCCACCGACCCATTCGACCTAACCAGCGAACGCGATCCTCAGCAAGGATCGGCCTGCCACTCGGCAGGCCTCGGTCCGTTCGGAGTATCGCGATTCAGACTACCGATTGCGTGGCGCCGACCGCTGCAGCATCCCCTTGAGCCGC
>JBDTTN010000183.1:0-6060 GCA_039930625.1 Gemmatimonadota bacterium
CTGATCATGACGCTGACACTCGGCTTCAGTGCGATGGCAGGCGGCGGGCTCGGGGCACAGGTTTCCCCCGGCCCGCTGGCGCGCGCACACCATGAGCTGGAGGGCACCCTCAAGTGCACCAAGTGCCATGGGGGTGGCAAGGAAGGCATGACCGCCCGCTGCACCACATGCCACAAGGACATTGCGCTGCTGATTGAGGCCAGGCGGGGCTATCACGCCAGCACCGAGGCCAGGGGCGGTCCCTGCGCATCATGCCATCCGGACCACGCAGGAGTCGACTTCGACCTGGTGAAGTGGCCCGACGGGAGTCCCGACAAATTCGATCACCGGCGCACTGGATGGCCACTGACTCGGACACACGGCGAGACCAAGTGCGTCGAATGTCATCAGCCGAAGTACCAGGTATCACCGGCCGCCAGGCAGTCCGCCCGCAAGACGGGTCAGGGCTACACCGGACTCGAGACCACCTGCGCCAGCTGTCACGATGACATTCATCGAGGCGCCCTGGGCCAGGAGTGCGTGAAGTGCCATGACACCGGCAAGTGGACCACGACGCCGGGGTTCAGCCACGACAGCACCGCATACCCGCTGACCAACCGCCATACCGACGTCTCGTGCGAGAAGTGCCATCTGGCCGCGGGCCTTTCACCGAAGCGGGACCCGCGGGGTCGCCCTGTCCCCATCTACCGGCCCGTGCCCCACCAGTCGTGTGCAGACTGCCACCAGGATGTGCACAAGGGACAGTTCGGGGCCAATTGTGCCAGCTGCCACAGCACCCGCGGCTTCCAGCAGATCGACAGGTCGAGCTTCGATCACAGCAGAACGAAGTATCCGTTGCAGGGCCGGCACGCGGCGCTGCGCTGCGCCGCCTGCCACGGCGACTTTTCCACTCCCGCCAGCAAGAAACCGGCATTTCAGAGCTGTACGGTATGCCACAAGGACCAGCACAACGGTACCGCCACCCTCGCCGGCAAGCTGGTCGGGTGCGAAGCCTGTCACACGGTGAACGGCTTTGCCGCCTCGACCTTCACCGTCGATAAACATGCGGCTTCCCGGTACCCGCTTGAAGGCAAGCACATCACCGTGGTCTGTGCATCCTGCCATGTCCGCGACGCCAGCCCGGCCGCAGCATCGAAATGGGGGAACGCGAAGGTCGTGATGCGCCCCGCATTCATGAAATGTCTCGACTGTCATGCGGATGAACATGGTGGTCAACTACGCGCGCGCGCCGATCGTGGCGATTGTGCGGCGTGTCACCGCGTCGCAGGATGGAAGCCGAGCACCTTCGATCGTTCCGCACACGCCACACTGAGCTTGGCACTCGACGGCCGTCACGCAGAGGTCGACTGTCGCGCCTGCCACGGCAACGATCGCAAGGGCCTGCCGCCGATCTCGGCGGCTGCGCCCCTCGGAAAGGCAGCATTTCTCTTCAAGCTGCCCCAGGTGGAGTGCACCTCGTGTCATGCTGACCCGCACCGGGGCCGCTTCGTGCGTGGCGGGGCGCGTCCTGTCGAGGGTGGGTGTCTCGCCTGCCACGATACCCGGGCATTCCGCCCCTCCTCGGCGGACGTTGCCGCGCACAAGACATTTGGTCTGCCGCTGGACGGGGCCCACCGCGCGACCCCCTGCGTCAGCTGCCATGCGGAAATGAAACAGGCGGCGGGCGCGCCGCGACGCTCCTCGCTCATCGCCGCCGGTGTCACCTTCGCGGAGTTGCGCTTCGAGGCGCCGACGACGTGCGCGGAATGCCACGAGACGCCGCATGGGGCCCAGTTCTCGTCCCGAACCGACAAGGGACGCTGCGACGCCTGCCACACGACCGAGGCCTTCCAGCCGGCGGGCCGGTTCGATCACGACAGGGACGCCTCGTTCTCGCTCAAGGGCGCCCACGAGAAGGTACCGTGCAACCGGTGCCACTCCATAGATGTGTCAGGCGGGAACCCGAGGCGGCTGATCTTCCGGCCCCTCTCGGGCAAGTGTGAGAGCTGCCACGGCGGCAAGGAGGTTCGATGAAGCGCCTGATCCCGCTATTCCTCGTGCTGAGCCTGACCGGCCCGCTCGCAGCGCAGGAGCGCACCCGATCGCCCCATGGGGAATTGAAGCTTGAATGCACGGCCTGCCACCGGTCGGAAGGCTGGACCCAGGTGACCATCAGCCGAAGCTTCGACCACAGCAAGCTTGGCTTCCCGCTGGCGGGCGCGCATACCTCCACGGCGTGCCGAGCCTGCCATCAGAACCTGGACTTCAAGGGCACCGCGACCTCCTGCGCCTCCTGCCACAAGGACCAGCATCGCGGTGAGCTCGGCGCGGACTGCGCCAAGTGTCACACGACCCGGAGCTTTCTCGATCGCGCTGCCATGGCGCGGGCGCACCAGCTCACCCGGTTTCCCCTCGAAGGAGCGCACCAGTCCGTTGACTGCACCAGCTGTCACGCGCCCACTGGCCAGGGAGGGCTGCAGTTCGTGGCGCGGCCCACGGACTGCGTAAGCTGTCACAAGCCGAACTACCTCGCGGCCAGGACGCCGGACCACGTGCAGGGCGGCTTCCCCCAGGATTGCGCCCAGTGCCACGGCAGCGCGAGCTGGAGCCGCGGCCGATTCAACCATGACGGCACCAGTTTCCCGCTCGCAGGCGCGCACCGGGCCGTGGGCTGCATGCAGTGCCACGCCAGCGGCAGGTACAAGGGGACCCCGAACCAGTGCGTGGCCTGCCACCAGGTGGACTACAATGCGACTGCGACGCCCAATCACGTCGCCGTCGGCTTCGGCACCGATTGCGTGAGCTGCCACAGCACCAATGCGTGGACCACGCCATACGACCATTCGCGAACCCAGTTCCCGCTGACCGGCGCGCACAAGGCGACAACCTGCCAGCAGTGTCATGCGGATGGCGTCTACAAGGGCAAGCCGACCTCCTGCGTGAGCTGCCATCAGGTCGACTTCAACCAGGCGAAGTCTCCGGACCACATCCAGTCGGGGTTCCCGACCGATTGCGCCGGCTGTCACACCACGATCGCCTGGACCGGAGCAACGTTCGACCACAACACCAGCCTCTTCCCGCTGACCGGCGCGCATAAGGCAACGACCTGCCAGCAGTGTCACTCGGACGGCGTGTACAAGGGCAAGCCGACGACCTGTGTGAGCTGTCACCAGGTGGACTACAACAACACCGTCGCTCCGGTGAAGCACACTCTGCCCTCGTTCGGGACGACCTGTTCCACCTGCCACACGACGACCGCCTGGCAGCCGTCCACCTTCAGCCACAGCTCCACCGCATTCCCGCTCACGGGAATGCACGTGACCGCTGCGTGCGACAAGTGCCATGTCAGCGCCGTGTACAAGGGCACCGCAACGACCTGTCAGGCGTGCCACCTGACCGACTATACCAACGCCGCCAGCCCGAATCACCTGCAGCTTGGCTGGCCGCAGACGTGCACGACCTGTCACTCGGGGTCGGCCAACACCCAAGCGTGGGATGCCGGCGTGACGCTCCCGACGCAGTACCACACCATGTTCAGTGCGAACCATGAGAACGCGCGGGGCGTGTGCACCCAATGCCACAACACGACGAACTACCAGCAGTCCACGTGCAGCAACCACCATCACCCGCCCTCGTGCACGTACCTCTCGCAGGGGCAATGCGACTGAGCGCCGCCGGCGGAGTGAGCAGACATGATGGCGATGGCGGGAAGTGAACCGTCCATGACGACGAGTGCGGAGGCTGTGATGGTGATCAGAATGCATTCCGGATGGTTGCTGCCGGCACTCGTGGCAGCCACCCTCGCAGCCGCGAACGCCGGGACGGTCGCGGCTCAGGACACGACGGCGTCAACTCGGATGGCAAGTGTCACCTATCTTGCCGGGCCATCGATCTATGTGAGCGCGGGCCGTAGTGACGGGCTGGTGGAGGGTCAGGAACTTGCCGTGATCCGGCATGATTCCGTGGCCGCGACCCTTCGCGTCGTTTTTCTCTCCTCGCACCAGTCGTCCTGCGAGGTGATTCGTGGCGCGGCGGACATCGTGGTAGGCGAGCAGGTGCGCTACAAGCCTTCCCTGCCCTCCACCACCACGCCACAGATCGCGGCTGTCCGCAAAGCCGGCGCCCCGCATCGCCTCAGTGGCCCCGGCCTCCATGGCCGAGTGGGCGCGCGCTATCTGCTGTCCACCACGGAGCCGAGCAGCGGTGGATTCGACCAGCCTTCCCTCGATTTCCGACTGGACGGCAGCCGGCTGGGTGGCTCGCCGTTCGGACTCGCGGTGGATCTGCGCACCCGGCGCACCACCGCGACCCGCGCCAATGGCCCGAGCACGGTGGACGGACATACCCGAGTCTACCAGGCCGCACTCCTGTGGAATGCGCCCGGCGCCGGTTTCCGCATGCAGGTGGGGCGGCAGTACCTGACCGCCGTCACCTCCGTGAGCCTCTTCGACGGTGGCCTCATGGAACTCGGCGGATCGCGCCTCACCTTTGGAGCCTTCGGCGGAGTCGAGCCGGAGCCGGCGAATCTGGGCTTTTCGAAGGAGATCCAGGACTTCGGCGGATACTTGCAGCTGCATAACAAATCCGGCGCCCATACCCCCTGGTCGTTCACCACCGGGGCGGTCGGCTCCTATGCGGGCGGAAAGTCCAATCGGGAGTTCGCCTTCGCGCAGGCGAGCGTGAGCAGCCAGGTGCTCTCCCTGTATGCGCTGCAGGAAGTGGACTACTACCGCCCCTGGAAGGTCTCGCTGGGCGAGCGGTCGATCTCCCCGACCAGCACCTACGTGAACGGCTCCATCCGTCCGTCCAACTGGCTGGCGCTCAACGGCGGCTACGACAACCGCCGCAGTGTGAGGCTCTACCGCGACGCCACCGACCCGGCGACCGCCTTCGACGACGCGTACCGGCAGGGAGTGTGGGGGGGCCTCTCCCTCGTTGGGCACCGGATGCGGCTCGCCGGCGACGTCCGCTTCTCCGACGGCGCCAGCGCGGGCAAGGCGACGTCCTATACCGGCTCGTTCGGCCTGGACCGGTTCACACCGCTCCATCTCAGCCTGAGCAGTCGGGCCACCTGGTACGACAGCCGCACGACGCCTGACAGCCTCGGGATCTCCGTGGCGAACAGCGGCCAGATCTACGCCCTGCGCCTCGGGGGCGATCCGTGGCACTCGATCCACGTCGATCTGAACGGTGGCATCCGGAGGGACACCAACCCGCGGAACAGCCCGCCGCTGAGCACGATCACCTGGTACGGGATGGACGTCGACATCAGCCTGGCACGGGCCTGGTTTCTGTCACTCTCGGGGCAGCGGGAACAGAGCCCGGGCATCACGACCAACCAGTTCTACGGCAGCCTCAGCTGGCGGTTCTAGCAGTTCCGCCGGCGCATTACTGCCGGGGGCGACTGATGCCGGTCTCCCCCATATGCACTCACCCTGAGTAGCGGGCCCACGCCAGCGCGGCGTGGACAGCGCGGCGCCATCCCCGCCACCCTTCCGCCCGGCTCACCGGATCCAGGACGGGCTCGAAGCGGGTGAACACCCGTCCGGCCAGGAAGGACTCGACGGTCGGCCACACACCGAGCGCAATGCCTGCGAGCGCACCGGCGCCCATCGCCGTGGTCTCGACGTTGTCAGGCCGTTCCACCGGGACGCCGAGCACGTCCGCCTGAAACTGCATGAGCCAGTCGTTCGAGGTGGCGCCGCCATCGACCCGGAGCGCGGCCACCGCGAGGTGCGCGGCGGCGGCCATCGACTCCAGCAGGTCCGCGCTCGCGAACGCCATCGCCTCGAGGGCGGCACGCACCAGGTGCGCGCGCGTAGTCCCGCGGGTGAGACCCACGATGGTTCCACGGGCCTCCGCCTCCCAGTGGGGCGATCCGAGCCCGACGAACGCGGGGACGAAGTACACGCCCCCCGTGTCAGGCACTGAGCGGGCCAGCGCCTCGGTCTCCTGGGCGCGGGCGATGAGCCCGAGACCGTCCCGCAGCCACTGCACCGCCGCGCCGGCGATGAACACACTGCCCTCGAGGGCGTAAGCCGGCTCGCCGTGGGGGCCGCACGCCGCGGTCAGCAGGAGCCC
>JBDTTN010000184.1:0-5973 GCA_039930625.1 Gemmatimonadota bacterium
GCCAGCTGCGCCGGCCGACGGTTCGATTCGGCGCGGTGAGCCTGCGCGGGGCCAGTGCCGATGTGGTCGTGGAAACCGCAGAAAGCACGAGCGTGCCATACACGCTGGATGACGAGATCGAAACCGTGGGCTGGATTCATGCCGAGGTGCAGGAGACTGACTCGCTGCCGCTGGCGGAGGCCAACGCGGTGGTGCGCTCCCTCTCGCTTGCCATGCACGGCCAGAGCCGGATGCTCATGCCGCTGCTCAGCCTCAAGAACTACGACCAGTACACCACCACTCACGCGACCAACGTGTCGGTGCTGGCTATGGCCCTGGCGGAATACATCGGCCTGGCGCCCAAGGACGTCCGCGAATTCGGCGTCGCCGGACTGCTGCACGATCTGGGCAAGGTCCGGGTTCCGAAGGACATCCTGGTCAAGAAGGGGGCGCTGACCGAGCAGGAGCTCGCCGTGCTGCGCAAGCATCCGGTGGATGGCGCGCGGCTGATCATGGCCCGCGAGCAGAAGCTGGATCTCGCGGCCACGGTGGCGTACGAGCACCACATCCTGATCAACGGGCATGGCTACCCGCGGATGCGCTACGCGCGGGACACACACTTCGCCAGCAAGCTGGTCCACGTCTGCGATGTCTTCGACGCCCTGTGCACCGCTCGTCCCTATCGCGAGCCGTGGCAGACGGAGGTGGCGCTCGCCTATCTGGAGGAGCGGGCGGGTGTGGACTTCGATCCCGAGCTCGCGGAGGCGTTCACCGGCATGATGCGCCTGTGGACCTACCAGCGTGTGGCGATGCCCGGCGCGACGCAGGGAGGGGGCGCATCCCCCCTGCCGGCCGTTACCGCCGCGCCAGCCCCGACTGTTGCGCCGGCTCCCGACCCGGCACCCGCTCCGTCGCCCGAATCCTCCGCCTAGGAGGGGACCGGTGACAGCCTCCGCGGCCCTGGTCCGACCCGCCCGCACCCGACTCGGTTTCGCGCTTCAGAGTGCCGTGCTCGGCGCACTCCTGTACGGTGCGGCGAAGCTCGCGCTCGCACTCGCCGTCTTCCATGGGGCCAATCCGCCTCTCTGGCCCGTCAGCGGTCTCGCACTGGCGGGCCTTCTGCTGCTCACCCCCCGGGCATGGCCTGCGGTCCTGCTGGCGAGCCTGCTCGTGAATGCGACCGAACAGCCCGCTGTGCTGACGGTGCTTGGCATCTCGCTGGCCAACCTCGTGGCCGCACTGGTGCCGGCGCTGCTGCTGCGCCGCCTCGGGATGCGCACCTCGCTGGACCGGCTGGCCGACGTGATCCTGCTGTTCGGCGGCGTACTGCTGAGCGCCCTGCTCGGCGCCTTCGGAGGCGTGGTCGCGCTTCGGCTGGGCGGCAGTCACCCGCAGGTCGCCGGCATAGTGCTGTTCGCGACCTGGTTCCTGGCCAATCTCAGTGGTCTGGCGCTGCTGACCCCGTTCCTGCTCGTCTGGCTGGGTCCGGTGCCGGAGATCCCTGCGCCAGGTCGCCGGATCGAGATCCTCATTCTCCTTGCAGGGTTGCTCCTGGCGGGGCTGGTGGTCCGGGCCGCCGTGCCAGCCTATGCCCTGACGGCGTTTCCGCTGCTCGCCTGGGCCGCGCTGCGCTTTGGCCCGCGTGGCGCCGCGACCCTCTCGCTCGGCATCTTCGGCCTCAGCACCCTGGCCAGCCTGAGCGGACAGACACCGCTGCCGAAGAGCAGTGTGCTCGCGCTCGCGCTCTTCTTCACGGCGTTCCACCTCTCATTGTCTGCCACCGCGCTCCTGCTGGCGGCGGCGGCCGGCGAGCGCCGCCGGGCGCGGAAGGACGAGCGCACGGTCGACGATGCCTATCACGCGCTCATCGCCGCTTCGCCCCTCGCGATCATCGCCACCGACACCCAGGGACTGGTGACGATCTGGAACTTCGCCGCCGAGCGGCTCTTCGGCTGGCGCGCCCAGGACGTCCTGGGCAGGCTCCCGCCAAGCATCCCCCCGGAGGGGCTCGACGAATTCCTGCAGCGGGTCTCCCACCCCGAACTGCTCCGGGTCCACGGACGCGAAACCGTGCGACTCCGCGCGGACGGCAGCCTCGTCGAAGTGGTGCTGAGCGACTGGCCGCTCTACGACGCGGAGGGCCGCTTCTCCGGCGGGATGGCCGCGCTGCAGGAAATCACGGAACGCAAGCGGGCGGAGCGGCTCCAGGAGGCGACCTGGCGCATCTCGCAGGCGGCGCTGACCGTGCCGGATCTGCGCCAGCTCTACGCCGCGATTCACGCCATCATCGGCGAGTTGATGCCGGCACAGAACACCTACATCGCGCTCTACGACGCCGCCCACGAGACGATCAGCTTTCCGTGGTGGGCGGACGCGACGGTTCCGGTCCCCGAGCCACGACCCCTTGGGAACGGCTGCACCGACTGGGTGATCCGTCACGGCAGGACCCTGCACATGCGTGAGGCCGAAGCCGATGGCATGTTCGCGCGGGGCGAGGTGCAGATGCTCGGCACCCCTCCGGCCGACTGGCTCGGAGTTCCGCTGATGGTGGCCGGCCGCCCGCTCGGCGCCCTGGCCATCCAGACCTACGATCCGAAGGATCGGTACGCCGGCCGCGAACGGCTGATCCTGGAGTTCGTCTCCAGTCAGGTGGCGATGGCCATCGAGCGGAAGCGGGCGGAGGAGGCGATGCGCGCCTCGGAAGGGGAGCTGCGGGCGCTTTTCGCGGCGATGCGGGACGTCATCCTGGTGCTCGACCGGCAAGGTCGCTATTTGAAAGTGGCGCCCACCCGGCCGGATCTCCTCGCCATGCCCGCCGATCTACTGATCGGTCGGCGCCTGCACGACATCTTCCCCGCCGATCAGGCGGATGAGTTTCTCACCGCCATCGAGAAGACGCTGGCGAGCAAGCAACCGGCGTCACTCGAGTACGCCCTCACCCTCGCGGGCGAGGAGGTGTGGTTCAGTGCGACGGTCTCGCCGGTCGATGCGGAATCGGTGATCTGGGTGGCGCGCAGCATTCAGGAGCAGCGCAGCGCGGAAGCGGCTCTGCGCCGCAGCGAGGACCAGTTGCGGCAGGCCTCCAAGATGGAGGCGGTGGGTCGGCTCGCCGGTGGCGTCGCCCACGATTTCAACAATCTGCTGACGTCGGTGCTGGGCCACGCCGACCTGGCCATGAGCCGGGTGGATCCCCATGACGACCTCTACGACGACCTGCTGGAGATCACCTCGGCAGGGGTCCGTGCGGCGGCGCTGACGCAGCAGCTGCTCGCCTTCAGCCGCAAGCAGGTGCTGGCGCCGCGGATCATGGATCTGAACACAATCGTCGCCGGCATCGCGCGGATGCTCCGGCGCACCATCGGGGAGGACATTGAGCTGGTCACGCGGCTCGCGCCGGACCTCGGCCTGGTCCGCGCCGACCCGGTGCAGATGGAGCAGGTCCTGATCAACCTCGCGGTGAATGCCCGTGATGCGATGCCCGCCGGTGGTCGGCTCACCATGGAGACCTTGAACGTGGAGGTCCTGGCGGGAGCGGCGGTGCGGATCCGGGTTGAGGACGAGGGCGTCGGAATTTCGGCGGAGATCCGCGCCCATCTCTTCGAACCGTTCTTCACCACCAAGGAGGTGGGGAAGGGGACGGGACTCGGGCTGGCGACGGCGTACGGGATCGTGGAGCAGAGCGGTGGAAGCATCAGCGTCACCAGCGAAGTGGGCCGCGGCAGCTGCTTCCTGGTGGACCTGCCACGAGTCGTCGGGGAGCCGGTGCCGGCGGAGGTGCCAGCTCGCGCGGGGAGCAACGGCGGAACCGAAACGGTCCTGCTGGTCGAGGACGAGGAATCGGTACGCAACCTGACCCGGCGAGTGCTGGAACACCACGGTTACACGGTGCTGTCGGCGCCTAACGCGGAGACCGCACTCGATCTCTCCCGGGCCCACGCCTCCCCCATCGACCTGCTCCTGACCGACGTGGTGATGCCGGGCATGAGCGGACCGCGCCTGGCGGAGGTGCTGATTCCCGAACGTGCGGGGATGCGCTGCATCTTCATGTCGGGCTACGCCGCGACCACGCTGGAGCAGAAGATCCTGCTTCGCAGCGATGCGGCATTCCTGCAGAAGCCATTCACGGCGACCGAGCTGATGGGGCGGGTACGGGATGTCCTGGATGGACAGGCGCCGTCAGCAGTGGAGTGAGGCGGCGGGACTCCGGCGGTGGGGCTACTCCCGCTCCTGCACCAGCGACGGTGACTGTCCCGGGATCCAGTCGATCCGGAAGTGGTCGCCATCGCGAATGAGCAACTGGCCCCGTGCGGAGACATTTCCGGCGGGGCTGGTCTGCATCTGGCCGTCGAAGCTGTAGACGTCCATCACCAGACGATAGCTGTGGAGGCCCGCGCCAAACCGATCCACCTCGACTCGGTCGGGGAAGCGCAGATTCGAGACCGCCGCAACCCGCACCCCATCCACCCAGAGCACGGAATTGGTGCCGTACGCACTCGTGCCGAGGGGTGAAGCGCTCACCGCGAAGCTCACCGGCTCGGGTGCGCCACTTACCGGACCGACCTCCACCCCCGTCTCTCCCCGGCCATAGACGGTCCGTGCACGCGGCTCCGGGAGGCAGAGCAGAATCCGCTCGACGCGCTGGGCGCCGGTGGGGTGCTCGGAATTGAAGCGGAACGGCGCCAGCCGGGTAAAGAACCGGATGGCGGCCTCGGTGGCTGCGCGGGCTTCGGGGCCGGGCAAGCCGGCGGCGAAACAGTCGGCTTGCAGATCCTGCTCGCGGTAGATGGAATCTCGCGTCTCCCTGGGCAGGTCGGCATATCCCGCGCGCGTGTGGTGCCTCACAATGTGTCCGTACTCGTGCGCCAGGAAGAAGCGGGTGAGGCGAGGGCCGTATCGGTTGGTGAGCAGCGGATTGTAGTAGATAGCCACTGGCACCCGGTCCAGGGTCACCAGCGTGATGTCGGCGATGGTGTCGCTTTCGATCTCTTCGATGCCCGGGACGAGGTGCAGGCCCTGGGCCCGGGCAGGCGCGGCCTCGAGGCAGCCGAGGAGAAGGGTGAAACCGACGAGACGTCGCGCGCGAAGCATGGCTCCCAATGTGGGAGCGCTGCCTAGGGCATGCAAGCCAGCAGGCGGGCCGCGCGGACCGACCCAGGGGGATGCTCGCTGTCGAAGTGCCTGTCGCCCAGCCGGGCGAAGAAATGCACCGCAGCCATCGTTGTCCCCGCATGCTCGTGGCCGAGCCGCTGTGCCGCACGGCAGTCGGCGTCGAGTTCCTTGGCCTGCAGCAGGCTGTCGCGCTGCCCGACATCGGCCCGGAGGGCGCTGGCCCGGGTGTGATGCAGTTCGATGTGGGCCCGCTCATGGGCCAGGAAGAAGGCGCACAGTTCCGGCTCGAACCGCTGCATGCGGACGGGATTGAAATAGATGACCGGACGGACCGAGTCGTAGACCGCGACCGCCACGTCACGCAGGGAAAGATCGGCGATCTCCCGGATGACAGGGCTGGTCGGAAGCTCGGCCGCCCGCGGTGCTGCGCCGCCGGTACTGAGCAGCGCCGCAGCAGTGGTGATGACTACATGCACCAGTTTTGTCATCGGCTCCTCCTTTTCCGTCCCTCGTGCCGTCCGCCAACCGATAATGCAACGCCCCCGCATTCAGGCTTCTGAACGCGGGGGCGGGGTGTGGCGTATGGTCGCCGTCAGCCTGGTCGCGTTCGCTCCGGGGTGAGTTCAACCCCCCGGCGATTGAGCCGGTTATTCGCCATCGTAATTGTCCCGTTCAGCAGCAGGTGCATTTGCATCCGATCCGCAGGTATCCCAGTGAGCAACGCCTTCAAGCCCTCGGTACTCTCACGATCGGCCCGGTACCCCGGACCTTGAGGGTCTTTCCGCCGCCCAGTGAGTTGAATGCTTTCCGATCACCAATGGTTCCGGCTTCTGGGCACATTTACTAGGCATCTCCTGTGCCATTGACGGGCCGGGGCCCGGGATT
>JBDTTN010000185.1:0-5958 GCA_039930625.1 Gemmatimonadota bacterium
TGGAGACTCGCGATGCCCCCTGCTCCACCCGATGGCGACCGCGAAGCGGTCGACCAGCTCTTCTCGCTCGCCTACGAGGAACTCAAGCGTCTTGCCGGCACCGTCCGGCGGGGCGAGCAGAGCCATACCCTCACGCCGACCGCCCTGGTCAACGAGGCGTGGCTCAAGCTTTCCGCCACTCCGGCCCTCGGGCGTTTGTCGCAGCTCGAGTTCAAGCGCGTCGCCGCCCGGGCGATGCGCCAGGTGCTGATCGAGGCGGCTCGGCGGCGGCGGGCCGAGAAGCGTGGCGGGGGCGCGGGCCTGGTGACCTTCGACGAGTCGCTTAATCCGGGCCCGACGACCTCGGACGAATTGCTCGATCTGCACGAGGCGCTGGAGGCCCTCGCCCTGGTCAATCCGCGGCAGGCGGCGCTGGTGGAGAGCCGCTTCTTCGGGGGGCTGGAGACGGCCGAAATCTCCGAGCTGCTCGGCATCTCGGAAGCGACGGTGCTGCGGGACTGGCGCGCCGCGCGCGCGTGGCTGTCGCTTGAACTCAGCCGCTCGGTGCGGGACCGATGAATCGGGCCCGCTGGGACCGGCTGCAGGCTCTGTTTCAGGAGGCGCTGGAGCTCTCGCCGGATGAGCGGCGGACGTTTGTGGAACAGGAGGCGGGCGCCGACCCCGAGCTCATTGCCGACGTGCTCGGCATGCTGGAGGCGGATCAGGGCGACGACTCACTCCTCGACCGCGGACTCGGCGCCGCCGCCCAGGTGACGGTCGGTCGGCTGGACGAGGCGATGCTCGGCCGCCAGCTCTTCGGTCCCTATCGCCTGCTGCGGATTCTCGGCGAAGGCGGGATGGGCGTGGTCTATCTCGCGGACCGCGCCGACCTCGGCAGCCAGGCCGCGGTCAAGATTCTCCCCGACGCCTGGCTCTCCCCGGCGCGCCGCGAGCGCTTTCTCGCCGAACAGCGCACCCTGGCGCAGCTCAACGATCCGGGAATCGCGCGACTGTACGACGCCGACACCCTGCCTGACGGAACTCCGTGGTTCGCCATGGAATTCGTGGACGGGCTGCCGCTCACCCAGTGGTGCCGCGCCCACCGCGGTACCGTGGCGGAGCGGCTGCTGCTCTTCCGCACCGTTTGCACCGCGGTGCGCCACGCGCATCACCACGCGGTGATCCATCGCGACCTCAAGCCCTCCAACATCCTGGTTCGCTCTGATGGGGTGGTGAAGCTGCTGGACTTCGGCATCGCCAAACAGCTCGAGTCGGTCGATCTGCCTTCCGATCAGACCCGGACCGGGCTGCGCGCACTGACACCGGCCTACGCGGCACCCGAGCAGTTGCGGGGCGCGCCGGTCGGCGTCCACAGCGATGTGTACTCGCTCGGGGTGGTACTGTATGAGCTGCTCACCGGGCGCCTGCCCTTCGAGCTCGCGGACTGCACCCCGACCGAGGCGGCAGCCCTGGTCACCACCCGGGAACCGGTGCGGCCGTCGATCGTCGCGCAGGAGGCCGCGGCGCGGGCAGGTGAACTCTGGTCTGAGCTGGGGGCCGGAGCCTGGGCGGACATCGACGTCCTCTGCCTGACAGCGATGCATCCGGACCCGGACCGGCGCTATCGCACTGTCGAGGCGCTCATCCGGGACATCGATAACTACCTTGAGGGCCGCCCGCTCGAGGCCCGTCCCGACACACTCGGATATCGCGCCCGCAAGTTCGTGCAGCGCCACCGCGTACCCGTCGTCGCCACGACGCTAGCGCTGGCGCTGCTGATCGCGCTGGTGGTCTTCTACACCGTACGTCTCCGCTCCGCGCGCAACGCGGCGCTCGCCGAAGCGGCGCGCACCGAGCGGATCCAGCGATTCATGCTCAATCTGTTCAACGGAGGAGAGGAGGCGGTTGCCCCGGCGGACAGCTTGCGGGTGGTGCAACTGCTCGAAGGGGGCGTGCAGGAGGCGGCCGCGCTCGACCGGGAACCGGCGGTACAGGCTGAGCTGTACCAGACTTTGGGAAGCGTCTATCAGCGCCTCGGGAAGCTGGACCGGGCGGACACGCTGCTCGAACGCGCCATGGCGACTCGCCGAGCCCAGCAAACGCCTGACGATGCGGAGATCGCTCGCGGTCTGGTCGCGCTCGGCCGACTGCGGACCGATCAGGCCAAGCTCGAGGACTCGGAGCGCCTGCTCCGCGAGGCGCTCGCGATCGCCGGGCGGACGCTGCCGGCCGATCATCCCACCGCCGTCGCCGCGGCCGTGGCGCTGGCCGAGGCGCTGCAGCGGAAAGGCGCCTACGATGAGGCGATCCTCCGACTGAACGCGGTCATCCGGCTCGATACCATCGGAGGTGCCGCGCCACCGGACCTCGCCACCCACCTCAAGACCCTGGCCGACGCCCACTTTTACGCCGGTCACTATCCGACCTCCGATTCACTGCATGAGCGGGTGCTGGCGATGAACCGGGCACGCTACGGGCCGCGGCATCCGGAGGTGGCCACAACCCTCGCCAGCCTGGGTGAGACCCAGCTCATGCTTGGCCGGTACGCTGATGCCGAAGAGGATTTTCGCTCGGCGCTCGACATCACTCGCGGCTGGTATGGCGAGGACCATCCCGAGACCGCCGCGAATCTCACGCGTCTGGGAAGGGCACTGACGTATGAGAAGAAGCTTCCCGAGGCGACCGCTGCGCTGGAGGAGGCGCTGGCCATTCAGGAGCGCGTCTATGGCCCAGTGCACCCGCAGGTCGCGGAGGCGCTGAATGAATTGGGCAATCTCGCCGACGCGGAGGACAAGTACGACCTGGCGGAGGCCCGCTTCCGGCGCTCGCTGGCGATCTACCGCACCGTCTTCGGCGAGCAGCACCAGTTCGTCGGGGTGGCGATGTCCAATGTGGCGAGTGTGCTGATGGAGAAGCAGGACTACCGCACGGCAGAAGCGCTCTACCGCCAGGCCATCTCAATCTACTCGGCGGTGCTCTCCCCCGATCACGTGAATACCGGCATCGGCCACATCAAGCTCGGACGGACCCTGCTGCGGGAGAAGCGCTATCGCGAGGCGGTGGTGGAGAGCCGGGCCGGGTATGATATCCTGATCAAGCAGACCGATCCGGCCACCAGCTTTATCCGCGCGGCGCGGCGCGACCTGGCCGCCGCGTACGATTCACTGCGCCAGCCCGACCTTTCCGCTCGCTTCCACGCCGAACTCGGTGACACTGTCAAGCCGCTCCCGCCTCCGGCACGGCGCTAGGAAGCGGCGGCCCTCACCCCACCCGCGCCCGCTCCCGTTCGAGCAGCGCGGCCTTGCGCGGCAAGCCCCAGCGATATCCGCCTAAAGAGCCGTCGGCCCGGATCACCCGGTGACAGGGCACCACGACGGCGATTTTGTTCGCGGCGCACGCGCCGGCCACCGCGCGTACCGCGCGCGGCCTGCCGAGTGAGCGGGCGACCTGCTGATAAGTGCGAGTCTCTCCGGCAGGAATCGTGGTGAGGGCCTTCCAGACCCGCCATTGGAACGCGGTACCGGCCAGATCGAGCGGAACCGTCACCACCGATCCCGGCCGCTTGAGCGCCGCCGCAACCCGGATGACGAGCCCCGTCAGCCAGCGATCGCCGTCGTCCACCCGGGTCCGCACCGCGTCGGGGAAGTTGCCCGTGAGCTCCCTGGCCAGCGCCGTGTCGCTGTCGCCGAGCGCCACCGCCGCGACACCCTTGTCGGTCGCGGCGACCAGCAGTCGCCCGTACGGCGACGGCACGATCGTATAGCGGATTTCCATACCCTTCCCTCCTCTGCGAAATGTGGCCGGCGTCATGCCGAGCAGCGCGTGGGCGCTCTCGTAGACCCGGCTGCTCGAGCCATAGCCTGCCTCGTAGGTCGCGCGGCTCACCGAGTCCTCGGTGCGAAGCGTCACGCGGAGCCGGTCGCTCCGCCGGGCCGCCACATATTCGCGCGGCGACAGCCCAGTCAGTTTCTTGAAGGTTCGCTGCAGGTGTGAGGCACTCATCTCCGACTCACGGGAGAGGCGCGCCAGGCTCACCCGCTCCTCGGTGTGGGCATCGAGGTACTTTCGCGCCCGCTCGACCGCGCGTTCGGCACCGGAGGCGGCATCGCTCTCCGGCCTGCAGCGCTTGCAGGGGCGGAACCCGGCCAGCGCCGCTGCTGCCGGGGTGGCGAAGAAGCGAACCCGATCGCGCCGCGGCCGCCGGGAGGGGCAGACCGGGCGGCAGAAGATCCGGGTGCTCGTGACCCCATACACGAAGCGGCCGTCCCACGCCGCGTCCCGTTCGAGAACGGCACGCCAGGCGCGATCGGGGGTCGGAAGCGAGCTGGTCTGCATGGGGTGAGAATAGCGCCGGCCCGCGTCAGCGGCTATCCGGATCTTGCGGCGGTATCGGACTCCGGGACGAGGGGGCGGGCGAACTATCTTTCGGCAGCTACCTCCCCTCAACCATGGGTCGAATCCGTGCCATCCCGCTCCGTCTTCGAGCAGGTGCTGCGCTACAACGCCGGCCGGGATCCCGAGCGCCTGGCGCGGAAGCTGATCGCGATGCGGCGCCATCCCTTCGCCTTCTTCCGGGGAACGGCCCACCTCTTCTACGCCGATCAGCAGCTGCTCCAGCCGCTCGGTGACGCCCCCCCGATCTGGAGCTGCGGTGACCTGCACCTCGAAAACTTCGGCTGCTACAAGGGCGACAACCGGCTCGCCTACTTCGACCTCAACGACTTCGACGATGCCGCCCTCGGCCCGCTCACCTGGGACCTCGTCCGTCTCCTGACCAGCCTCAGACTCGGCCTGCGGGCAGAGGCGGGGAATCCTCGCCTGCTCTCGGAATTCCTGCTCGGCGAATACGCCGCGATCCTGGAGGGAGGCAAGCCGCGCTGGATCGAACGGGCGACGGCCGAAGGCGCCGTCCTCGAGCTGCTCAGGCGGGCGAAGCTGCGGCGCCGGCGTGCGCTGCTGACCGAGCGGACGGAATGGAGTCCGGAACGGAATCGGCACCGGTTGCGACTGCTGCCGGAACGGACCCTGGCGGCGTCCGCGGCGGAACATCGCCAGGTCGGCGCTGTCATCGCGCGCCTGCGCCTTCCCGGTGTCGAGCCGCGATTCTTCCGGGTGCTCGACGTGGCCCGGCGGGTGGCGGGGATCGCGAGCCTGGGACTGACTCGTTACGTGGTGCTGGTCGAAGGGCGCGGCTCGCCCTCCAACAACTACCTCCTCGATGTGAAGGGAGCCATCCCCTCGACGCTGGCGGAGTCGTCGCCATCAAAGCAGCCCCACTGGCGGGACGAGGCGGAGCGGATCGTGGTGGTGCAGCAATGGATGCAGGCGGTCTCGCCGGCGCTGCTCACCGCGACCAGGCTCGGCGGCACGGCGTGCGTGGTCCGGGAGCTTCAGCCGACCGCCGACCGACTCACGCTGGCCGCCTGGCGCAGTCGGCCGCGGGGCATGGAGAGGCTGCTGCGTACGGTCGCGCAGGTGACGGCCTGGGATCATCTGCGCGCGGCCGGGCGTCGTGGCGCGGCTAGCGCGGATGAATTGATGCGGTTCGGGAAGCAGCGGGGATGGAAGGCCGCGGTTCTGCGCGTCGCGGAGCGGGCGGCGGTACAGGTGGAGGCGAACTGGCAGTCGTTCGTGGCCGCGCTGCCTGCCGAGTCTAAGACTCGCTCGCGGAAACGGACCTCCAACCGCAAGGCAGAGCGATAGCTGACCGGCGTCGGGCTATCGCGGCGGGCGCTCCTCCGGCTTGGCCAGCTCACCCTACCGGCACCGCCCTACCGCCAGCGCCTGACGCCGCCGCAGCTCCGCACCGCGAAGCGAGCCGTCGCGCCACCCGCGCACATACGCGGGAAGCTTGGTGCGGACGTCATTCGACATGCTGGAGAAGCCATCGCGGATCGCGGCGAATGGTGTCTGCCTGCCCCCGAGTCGATCCGCCGTCGCCATCCTCGATCGGAAGGACAAGGTCGGCTTCGCGGTGCC
>JBDTTN010000186.1:0-5935 GCA_039930625.1 Gemmatimonadota bacterium
GCTATGGGCTTTTCCAGCTTTTGCTTGGAGCGTTGAGCTACCAAACTACTTGAAGTCCCCCGATCCCACAAGAAGGGAGCTTGCCGAAAATCGACCGAAGCCGTGAGGGGCCTCACACGATTCCGAGGCGTTGGCCCACTTTCCTCATGGCGGCGAGCGCCTGATCGAGGTCGTCGCGGGTATGGGCGGCCGAAATCTGGCAGCGGATGCGCGCCTGTCCCTGGGGAACCACCGGAAAGCCGAAGCCGGTCACGAAGACCCCTTCAGCCAGCAGCAGCGAGCTCATCTCGATCGCTTTCGAGGTCTCGCCGAGGATGACGGGAATGATGGGTGTCTCGCCCGGCAGCGGATGGAATCCGTTCGCGAGCAGTTGATCGCGAAAGTACGCCGCGTTCTTCCGCAGCGCCTCGACCCGCTCGGGGTGATGCTCGAGATATTCGATGCTGGCGAGGGCGCTGGCCGCCACCGTCGGTGGCAACGCATTCGAGAACAACTGTGGCCGAGCCCGCTGGGTGAGATAGTCGCAGGCGGATTCGGTGGATGCGACGAACCCTCCCGCCGCGCCGCCCAACGCCTTCCCGAGTGTCGAGGTGATTATGTCCACCTCACCCAGCATGCCGAAGTGCTCTGCGGTTCCCCGACCGGTCTTGCCGAGCACTCCGGTCGAATGGGAGTCGTCCACAACGAGGACGGCGTCGTGCTTGCGGCACAGCTCGGCGATATCCGGGAGCCTGGCGATGGCGCCTTCCATCGAAAAGACGCCATCGGTGACCACCATGCGGACCCGGCGGTCCTTCGCCGCCTTCAGCTTCTCTTCCAGGTCGCTCAGGTCGGCGTGGCGGTACACTCCGGACTGACACTTGGTGATCGCCTTTGCGAGGCGGATACCGTCGATGATCGACGCGTGATTGAGCTGATCGCTGATCACGATGTCGCTTTCGCCGAGCAGGGTACCGGGCACCGCTTCATTGGCGTTCCAGCAGCTCACGAAGCTGAGACTCGCCGGCGTGCCGACCAGCCGGGCGCAGGCCTGTTCGAGGGCGCGGTGTACGGTGAAGGTGCCGCAGATGAAGCGCACCGAGGCCGTGCCGATGCCGAAGCGATCCAGCGCGACTTTGCCGGCCTCGATCAACTCGGGGACGTTGCAGAGCCCGAGATAGTTGTTGGAAGAGAGCACGATGACTTCACCGTGGCCCTCCATCCGTACGCGGGGGGCCTGGGGGCTCTCGAGATAGAGCAGCCGCTTGTAGACGCCGTCCCTGCGGAACCCCTCCAGCTCCGCCGTGAGGCGCTGGTCGAGAGCCTTCATCATGCGCCGATCTCCAGGATGACTTTGCCGGCCTGACCATCCTTGATGACCTGGATGGCCTCGGCGATCTGCTCCAGCCGGTAGCGATGGGTGATGACCGGGCGGGGATCGAGCTGTCCGGCGCGCAGCAGGCGGAACATCTGCTGCCACGTGTCGTACATGCGGCGACCGGTGACGCCGTAGAGCGTGAGCCCCTTGAAGATCACATCGCGCGCGAAGTTGACCTCGGTAGTCTTTGCGGGAGTCCCCAGAAAATTCACCCGGCCGCCCAGGCGCGCCGCGCTGAATGCGGTCTGATGTCCTGAGGGGTGGCCGCTCATCTCGCAGACCAGGTCGACACCGTCTCCTCCGGTCAGCTCCCGGCAGCGGGCCACGACGTCGTCCTGGGCCGGATTGAGGGTGACGTGCGCGCCCATCTTCCGCGCGAGCTCGAGCCGCTTCGGATTGAGGTCGCTCGCCAGCACAAGCGACGCACCCGCCGCCCGCGCCACCCCGACCGCGAAACAACCGATCGGTCCGCAGCCGAGCACCAGCACTGCGCTGCCGGGGACGTTGCCTCCCTCAAGAACGGTGTGCACCGCGTTGCCGGTCGGATCCATGATGGCGCCGATCTCGGTCGGGATGCCATCGAGCTTCATGACGTTCGAGGCCGGCATGGCGATGTACTCGGCGAAGGCACCGTCGCGGTCCACCCCGATGATCCGGGTCCGGCGGCAGACGTGCGCGTCACCGGTACGGCAGGGCAGGCAGTGGCCGCAGACGATGTGGCCTTCGGCGGTGACCAGATCACCGATCGCGAGCAATCCCTCCGACTTTGCTTCGCCACCCAGCTCCACGATCTCGCCGGCGAACTCATGGCCGATCACGACCGGAGGTTTGAGCCGGGCGCTGGCCCATGCGTCCCACTCCCAGATGTGGAGATCGGTTCCGCAGACTCCCGCGTGATGGACCCGGATGAGCGCATCGCTTGGTCCACAGGGAGGGATGGGCACGTCCCGGACTTCCATACCGGGGCCGGGGGCGACTTTGACAAGAGCGCGCATGTGACCGGGAACGGGAAGTCAGGGAGCTGTGAGTGACGCTTGGGGCGGGACTAACCTAACCCGTCGGGCGGCGCTCCTGTATCCCCGCGCCCGGCTGCATGATCATGCGCCCGGCTGCGGGTGTCACAGGATCGAGCGGGTCAGTCCGCCATCAACGCCCAGCACCGTCCCGGTGATGTAGCGAGCCGGCTCCGAGGCGAGGAACACCGCCGCTGCCGCGAACTCGGCCGGGATTCCGATCCGTCCGATAGGCACCGCCTGGCCCATCTCTGTCAGCACCTCCGACGCACTCTTCCCGGCAGCACGGCCCCGTACCTCCGCGAGCTCCTGCAGCCGCTCGGTGCCGAAGTAGCCAGGGCAGAGGACATTCACCGTAATCCCGACCGCGGCCACTTCATCGGAGAGCGCCTTGCAGAATCCGAGCACCCCTGCGCGGGCGGTGGTCGAGAGTATTAGGGACGCCGACGGTTGTCTCGCCGCGACGGAAGTCAGGCAGAGGATGCGGCCCCATCCCGCGGCGCGCATATGCGGAACCGCAGCACGGGAGAGATGGACGGCCGACAGCAGCGAGGTATCCAGCGCCGTCTGCCAGGCCGATGCCGGGTGACTCTCGAAGCCGCCGGCGGGTGGACCACCCGAGTTGCAGAGGACGATGTCCGGTCCCCCCATGGTCTGGTGCACCTGCTCCACGAGTGCGGCACAGGCCGTATCGCTCGCGACGTCCGCGGCGAAGGCCTGCGCGTCACCGCCCTGTTTGCGGAGGGCAGCAACTGCGCGATCGAGTTTGCCGGTGTCACGGCCGTTGAGCGCGATGCGGGCACCTTCCGCCAGCAGTCCCTCCGCGACGGCGAAGCCGAGTCCTGAAGAACCGCCGCAGACGAGCGCGATCCGATTCTTGAGTTGGAGATTCATGGCAGCGAAGATCCCTGGAATGCGGCCGGAGGGAAAGGGCGCGGTCAGGCTGCGGCGGGATCGGTCCCGGGCCACCCGGCGATCCCGCGGTGCAGCGCTGCATCGTGCCGAGGTGGGTGACCGAGGCCGAGATTGGCAGGTGTCCATGCGAGCGCGAAGACCTCGAGCAGACGATGCAGCTTGGCCGCAGGCGACAACCCCGCCGGGCCACCGAAGGTCCGCGCGCCCCGCGCGGCCTCCCGGCCGAGGCCGGCGTATACCCGGCTCAGCAGCAGGATGCCGTGGCGATAGCGGAGCGGTACCAGCGGCGCAGTCTGCTCCGCGCTCCGGTAGTAGACCTCGGCGAGTCCGGCGAGCCCCGTCAATGCAGAACGCAGCCTGACGGTGTCGCTTCCGGCGATCACGTCCTCCGGAGCGATACCGGCGGCGGCCAGCCTGGTGCGAGGGATGTAGACTCGATCATGCGCGGCATCGTCTGCCACACCGAGGAGGATGTTGGTGAGCTGGAGCGCGATGCCGAGGTCCACGGCTCCAGGCAACGCGGCCGGGTCCCGCACCCCTAGCAGCGGGCAGAGCATCAGGCCGACTGCTGAACTGACTTGATAGGCGTAGCGAATCAGGGAGTCGTCGTCGTCGATGCGAACCGGGCCAAGGTCGCTCCGCATCCCATCGAAGAGGGCGCTGGCGCAGCCAAGGGGCAGGCCGCTCCGTGCCGCGCCGGCGAGAAAGGCGGCAACCAGCGGCCGGGGCGGAACCACGCCGGTCAGTTCGTTCTGAAAGGCCGCCAACGCCGCGGTGGCGGCAGCGGGGGTTGCCGCGTCATCGACGGCGTCGTCGAGCCGGCGGCAGAAGCAGTAGAGCAGTGCGACGTCCTCACGGGCGACTGGCGGGATGATCTCCGGAATGAGCCAGAAGCTGCGGGCGACCCGGGTGAACTCCCGGTGACAATCGGCGACGGTGTCCGCCCAGGGGCGATATCCCGGCCAGGCCGGTTGCGCTGTGCTCGGACTCAATGGGTGAGCCGGTCGAGCAGGGCGAAGCCGAAGAGGGTCGAGGACATCACCGCGTTCATGGTGAAGAAGGCAGCGCCCAGGAGCGAGAGGTCGTCGGCCCGCACGAGGCTGTGCTCACAGAGGAGGATCAGCGCGGCGGCCGCGACGCCAGTGAAGTACCACCCGCCGAAGCCGACGCCAGCGCCGAAGGCGGCCAGGGCAGGGATCGTGATGCCGTGGAGTATCCGGGCGATGACGATGCTTTGCCGGACTCCGAACCTCGCTACTACGCTGTGCAGCCCGTGTAGGCGATCGAACGCTTCGTCCGGCAGGGCGTAGAAGATGTCGAAGCCGGCCACCCAGGTCGCCACGCCGACGGTGACGCTGAGCAGGGCCCACCAGGGATCGCTCCAGTGCCCGGCGATCGCCAGCCATCCGCCCACCGGCGCAATGGCGAGACTCATCCCCAGCCAGAGATGAGGCCAGTTGGTGAAGCGCTTGGCGTAGCTGTAGGTCATGACCCAGACCAGGGCGACCGGCGCCAGAATTCCGCAGAGTCGATTGATGGCGGCCGCAGTCACGAGAAAGATCGCAGCGGCGATGAGCACCGACAGCCAGGCCTGATGCAGGGTGAGTGCGCCACGAGGCAGTTCTCGTCGCTGGTTCCGGGGATTGAGTTGGTCCCAGTACCGGTCGCTGATCATGTTGAAGCCCAACCCGACCCACCGGGCGGAGGTGAAGGCCAGCACGGCGAGTCCCACGAGCCGAGGCGTCACTGGCCCCTGGCGCGAGGCCGCGACCAGGCCCAGGAGCGCGAAGGGAAGCGCGAAGAGCGTGTGAGGCAGCTTCACGAAATTCAGGTAGCGGATCGCCAGAGATTCCCCCGGCAGGACCTGCCCATCCGGGGAGCCTCCTGCTCGGTTCATGATTTTCTCATCTGAGCCAATGCACTTTCCTGTGGTGCAGGCCGGAAGTCACCCGCCACAACGCGCAAAGAGGGCTCCATGAAGAACATGCAGGCGATCGTCACAGCGGTTCGTGAAAGCGAGAATTTCAAATCCGAGATCCGGTATATCGCGCGGGGCGGCTACGAGGCGGCCGAAGGACCGCGACTTTTCAAGCATCTCGATGACGATCTGGTCCGGGTCGTCTTCCCGACCACGGTGGCCGAGGTGACGGATGGAACGATCATCGCCGTGGTGTGCCTCTACGATCTGCGTGAACGGTCCAACGTCTACGCCCATACCATCTGCGCCGGTCCGGGTGTCAACATCCTGCTGCGGGCCCAGTTCAACCCCATGCCGCAGGCGCGTCCCCAGCCGGGCCGGGATGGCGAGAAGGCAATCGCCCAGTTTGTGGCCTGGAAGGAGGCGGCCTGGGTCAAGTTCCTCAATGACGAACTCGATCTCGGAACGCCCGCGGCCTCGGCGCTCTGGATCGCGAGCTTCTGGAAGGCGCTCGACCGGATGTTCGGACAGGGTCACCTGCTGAACTACGACCCCGAGGCGGTGCGGGCGACCTACGCCTGACAGCGCCCCAGGGCGCTGAATTAGTCCGGCCGGACAGGGGATCCCCGTGAGTCGGGGATCCTCTCTTCATGCCACCCCGACAAGCGGGCTTCACTCGCCCCAGTACTCCTTCCACCGTGCATCCACCCGCCTCACAATCGCCGGGTCCAT
>JBDTTN010000187.1:0-5933 GCA_039930625.1 Gemmatimonadota bacterium
CTGCGCAACGCCCGGCGCGACGTCCAGGCCAAGAAGCTCCGCAACCCGAAGGACAAGCTGAGCTTCGAGAACGTGCCGGCGAGCTCTTTGCGAAAGGGTGACATCGTCCTGGTCCATGCCGGCCAGCTCGTCCCGGGAGACGGCGAGATCATCGACGGCGTGGCCTCAGTGGACGAAAGCGCCATTACCGGGGAGAGCGCCCCGGTGATCCGCGAGGGTGGCGGAGATCGCAGCTCGGTGACGGGTGGGACGAAGGTGCTGTCGGACTGGATCATTGCCCGGATCAGCGCCAATCCCGGCGAATCGTTCCTGGACCGGATGATCGGCCTGATCGAGGCGGCGAAGCGGCAGAAAACGCCTAACGAGATCGCGCTGGAGATCCTGCTGGCGGGACTGACCATCATCTTTCTGGTCACCACCGTCACGCTGTCGCCGTTCTCCATCTTCGCCGTTCAGGCGTCCGGTGCCGGTTCCCCCATCACCGTTACCGTGCTCGTGGCGCTCCTGGTCTGCCTGATTCCCACCACCATCGGGGGGCTGCTCTCCGCCATCGGCATCGCGGGGATGGACCGGATGATCCAGAAGAACGTCATCGCGATGTCGGGCCGCGCGGTCGAGGCGGCCGGTGACGTCGATGTCCTGCTCCTCGACAAGACGGGCACGATCACCCTCGGCAATCGGCAGGCGACGGCATTCATCCCCGCGGACGGCGTCAGCGAAGAGGAGCTGGCCGACGCCGCCCAGCTCGCCTCGCTCGCCGACGAGACCCCCGAAGGGCGGAGCATCGTGGTGCTCGCCAAGGAGCGGTTCGGCATCCGCGAGCGGGACATTGCCAGTCTCGGCGCCACGTTCGTGCCCTTCACAGCCCAGACCCGGATGAGCGGAGTCAACCTCACCGGCCGCCAGGTTCGGAAGGGCGCGGCCGATGCAGTGGAGGCATGGGTGAAGGAGCAGGGCGGGCAGTTCCCCGGCGGCGTGCGGACGGCCGTGGATACGATCGCCCGGCAGGGAGCCACCCCGCTGGTCGTCGCGGAGCCTGGGCGCGTGTTAGGCGCAATCCAGCTCAAGGACATCGTGAAGGGCGGCATCAAGGAGCGCTTCGCGGAGCTCAGGCAGATGGGGATCCGCACCGTGATGATCACCGGCGACAACGCGCTGACCGCCGCCGCCATCGCCGCGGAGGCCGGCGTGGACGACTTTCTCGCGCAGGCGACGCCCGAGGCCAAGCTGGAGCTCATCCGCAAGTATCAGCAGGGCGGGCGACTGGTCGCGATGACCGGCGATGGCACCAACGACGCGCCGGCGCTGGCCCAGGCCGACGTCGCGGTGGCGATGAACTCGGGGACTCAGGCCGCGAAGGAGGCCGGCAACATGGTGGACCTCGACTCCAATCCCACCAAGCTGATCGAGATCGTCGAGACCGGAAAACAGATGCTCATCACCCGGGGCGCGCTGACGACGTTCAGCATCGCGAACGACGTCGCCAAGTACTTCGCGATCATCCCCGCCGCCTTTGCGAGTACCTACCCGGTCCTCAAGGCCCTGAACATCATGGGCCTCGCAACGCCGGAGAGCGCAATTCTGTCGGCGGTCATCTTCAATGCGCTGGTCATCGTTTTCCTGGTGCCGCTGGCGCTTCGGGGGGTCAAGTACCGCCCGATCGGCGCCGCTGCGCTGCTGCGAAACAACCTGCTCGTCTACGGCCTGGGCGGCATCCTGGTGCCGTTCGCCGGCATCAAGGCGATCGACCTGCTGCTGGTCGCGCTTCACCTGACCTGAGGCCTCTCCATGCGCTCACTCCTCCGCCCGGCCGTGCTTTCGCTCCTGGTGCTCACCCTGCTTACCGGTGCGATCTACCCGGTCGTCGTGACTGGCATCTCGGCCGTGCTCTTCCCGCGCCGGGCCGCCGGCAGCCTCATCGGTCCGGCCGACTCCGCCCACGGCTCCACGTTGATCGGCCAGGGCTTCACTCAGCCGAAGTACTTCTGGTCCCGGCCCTCCGCCACGGGTCCGGTCGGCTACAACGGTGCCGCCTCGAGCGGATCCAACCTCGGCCCCACCAACCCGGCGCAGTTGCAGGCGGTTAAGGATCGGATCGCGGCGCTTCGCGCGGCCGATTCCGGCAACACCAGCGCCGTGCCGGTGGATCTGGTGACGGTCTCCGCGAGCGGACTCGATCCCGACATCTCGCCGGCGGGGGCGGAGTACCAGGTGGCGCGAGTCGCGCGGGCGCGCGGCCTCCCGGAGGAGCAGGTGCGCACCCTGGTAGCGCAATTCACCCGCGGACGGCAGTTGGGCATCCTGGGCGAACCTCGCGTGACGGTCCTGCCGCTCAACCTTGCGCTGGACAGCCTGAAGAGCGCACCATAGGCGCATGATCGAACCCCGCAAGAGTCCCGAGGAACTTCTCGCCCGTATCCGGGAGGAAGAGGCGCGCGCGGGGCGCGGCGGGCTCAAGATCTTCTTCGGAGCGAACCCGGGCGTCGGGAAGACCTTCGCGATGCTGGAGGAGGCGCGGGCCCGGCGCACCGAGGGGGTCGACGTCGCGATCGGTGTGGTCGAGACCCATGGTCGCGCCGATACCGCTGCACTCCTCACCGATCTCGAGGTGATTCCGCGGCGTGAGTATGCCTATCGCGGCGTGACGCTGAGCGAGTTCGACCTCGACGCCGCACTCGCCCGGCGTCCCACGGTGATTCTCATCGATGAACTGGCGCACACCAACGCGCCGGGCTCCCGTCACGACAAACGCTGGCAGGACGTCGAAGAGCTGCTCTCCGCCGGTGTCTCGGTCTACACCACGCTCAACGTCCAGCACCTCGAGGGTCTCAACGACGTCGTCGCGCAGATCACCGGTGTCCAGGTGCGGGAGACCGTGCCTGACAGCGTCTTCGACGGGGCGGACGAAGTCGAACTCGCCGATCTGACCCCGGACGACCTGCTGCTCCGGCTCAAGCAGGGCAAGGTCTATCTCGCCGAGCAGGCCGAACGCGCGAAGGACCAGTTCTTCCGCAAGGGGAACCTGATCGCGCTCCGGGAGATCGCGCTCCGGCGAGTGGCGGAGCGGGTGGACGCGCAGATGCGCGGCTACATGCGGGACCACGGGATCCGCGAAACCTGGCCCGCCGGTGAACGGGTTCTGGTCTGCGTCGGGGCGAATCCGGAGAGCGCCCGACTGGTCCGTGCCGGCCGGCGCATCGCGGCGATCCTGCGGTCGGAGTGGGTGGCGCTGCACGTGGATACCACGGGTGCGGCGCCGCTGAGCGACGAGAACCGCGCCGCGCTGGTGGAGAATCTGCAGCTCGCCGACGAATTCGGCGCGCGCACCGTGACGCTCCAGGGTCACGATGTGGCGGAGGAGGTTCTCGCCTACGCCCGCGCCCACAATGTCACCCGCATCGTCGTCGGCAAGCCCACCCACCGTCGCCTCCGCGACCGGCTTGCCGGTTCGCTGGTCGACCGTCTGGTGCGCGGCAGCGGCGATGTCGACGTGTACGTGATCACCGGGGAGGTCGAAGACCGGCCGCGTCAGCGACCCGCCATGCGGCCGCCGCGTTCGCCACTCAGGGAGTACGGATTCGCGCTCCTGATGGTGGCTGTTGCGACGGCGCTCGGCTGGATCATCTTCCGCCGGCTGAGCGTGACTGATGTCGCGATGGTTTACCTGCTCGGCGCTATCGTGGTCGCGTCGCGCTGCGGCCGAGGGCCCTCGGTGCTCGCCGCGCTGCTGAGCATCGCGCTCTTCGATTTTCTGTTCGTCGAGCCGGTATTCACCTTCATGGTGACGGAAGCGCGTTACGTCCTGACGTTCGTGATGATGCTCTTCACGGCGCTCATGATCAGCGGATTCACCCTCCGCATCCGCGAGCAGGCCGAAATCGCGCGCGACCGGGAGCGACGTACCGCCGCGCTCTATGCCCTGAGTCGTGACCTCGCCGACAGCCGCACCCGGACCGACATCGTCACCGTGGCTCGTCGGCACCTGGGCGATACGTTTGAATGCACCATGCAGCTCCTCGCTCCGTCGGGCGATGGGGCGCTCGAAGTGCTCGCGCCGATGGCCTCCGAACCCCCCATCGATGACAAGGAACGCAGCGTCGCCGACTGGGTCTTCCGTCGCGGCGAGATCGCCGGCGTCGGGACGGCGACGCTCCCCGGCGCAGCCGCCCTGCACCTCCCGCTGGCCGGGGCCGGGGGAGTCGTCGGCGTGCTCATGGTGGGCGCGGTGGACCTCGACAGATTCCAGCTCCCCGCTGAGCGCTATCTGCTGGAGACCTTTGCGGGGCAGGTGGCCGTGGCTCTCGAGCGAGTGACGCTGGCCGAACGGAGCCAGCAGGCCCGCCTGGAGGTGGAGGCCGAGCGGCTGCGAACCTCGCTGCTCAGCTCCCTCTCCCACGATCTCCGCACGCCGCTCGGCGTCATCACCGGTGCGGCGAGCGGGCTGCTCGAACGTGGCGACCAGATGTCCGCCGCCGATCGGACGGGGCTGCTGGATTCGATCCTCCAGGAGTCGGAGCGGATGAACCGCCTGATCCGCAACCTGCTGGACATGATCCGGCTGGAGACCGGTTCGCTCGAAGTGCAGAAAGAATGGCAGCCGCTCGAGGATACCATCGGTGTGGCGCTGCTCCGGCTCGATGACCGGATGCAGGATCACCCTGTGGAAGTACGCCTGCCACCCGACCTGCCTCTGGTTCCACTCGATGCAGTGCTGTTGGAGCAGGTCTTCATCAATCTGCTCGAGAACAGCGCGAAGTACTCACCGGCGGGGACCCTTGTGGAGATCAGCGCGCGCACCATCCCGGGCGCGGTCCAGGTGAGCGTAGCGGATCGCGGTCCGGGCTTGCCCCCGGGTGAGGAGACTCGGATCTTTGAGAAGTTCTATCGCGGCAGTGGCGCCGAACCCGGCAAGGGAGTCGGACTCGGCCTCACAATTTGCCGGGGCATCATCACCGCGCACGGAGGCCGGATCTGGGCCGAGGCCAGGCCGGGTGGCGGGATCGTCATCAACTTCACGCTGCCGCTGACCGGGACCGCTCCCCCCCCCATTCCGGAGGAGGTAGAGGCGGCCTGATCGTCGACGAAAAGGGGCCGCATGACTGCTGCGCCAGCGGTCGTTCTTCTGATCGAGGATGAACCGCAGATGCGGCGCTTCCTCCGGGCCGCGCTCGGGGAGGAGGAGTACCAACTCATCGAAGCCACCACCGCCCGCGAAGGAATGGCGCAGGCCGCGAGCCGCAATCCCGATCTGATTCTCCTCGACCTCGGCCTGCCGGATGCGGATGGCCTCGATGTGGCCCGTCAGATCCGCGAGTGGTCCACCCGCCCCATCATCGTGATCTCCGCACGCGGGCAGGAGAAGGACAAGGTCGCCGCACTCGACGCCGGCGCCGACGACTACCTCACCAAGCCATTCGGTGTGGGTGAGCTGCTCGCGCGGATGCGGGTGGCGCTCCGCCACGCCAGTCAGGCGGGGCGCGCGGAGGAGCCGATCTTCGAGCGGGAGGGATTGAAGGTGGACCTGGGCAACCGCCGGGTCTTTCGCGCGGGCGTCGAGGTGCACCTCACGCCGCTGGAGTACAAGCTGCTGGTCACGCTGGTCCGCCACGCCGGCAAGGTGCTCACCCACCGGCACTTGTTGAAGGAAGTGTGGGGGATCAATGCGATCAATCACACCCACTACCTGCGGGTCTACATCACCCAGCTCCGCCACAAACTGGAAGCGGACCCCACCCAGCCTCGGCTGCTGCTGACCGAGACGGGGGTGGGCTACAGGCTGAAGAGCGACGAGTGAAGGGGAAGCCCTCAGGCTCACTCCCATCCCTACTCATCGGTCCTCACTGAACTGATTGCGGCCTTCCCGCTCCACTACGGCGCGATCACCTGCACCGCGACATCGGCCCGCCCCAGCGGTGCGGCGACCTGCACACCCC
>JBDTTN010000188.1:0-5919 GCA_039930625.1 Gemmatimonadota bacterium
TGATGATCCAGCCCATCCCACCACATGCGCCGGTCGGGTCCACCCGGTTGGACGATACGCTGAACGCTCCGGAGCGTACGGCGGCGACCACACCCACCGACAACCACTTGGCCGCGGTGGCGGCCGCGGTCGCGCGTGGCGACAGGATGACCTGCACCCCCTGCTCGACGTAGGCCCCGTAGGTCTCCAGCGCCCACAGCTCCGTGCAGATGTTGAGTCCGAAGGTCAGGGCGCCGGCGCGGAATGCCTGGAAGGCCGAGTCTCCCCGGTCGAACCAGCGCGCCTCCCAGCCGCCCGGTTCATCAGGCAGAAAGTATTTGCGGCGCAGCGGCGTCAGGCCACTGCCTGCCGACCAGAGATACCCCTGATTGAACGGACGGCCATCGATACTCACCGGCCGCGTTCCCACCACCTGCTCTGCGCCTAACTCGGGCAGGCGCTGCAGCCAGGCGTCGCACCGGGCCACTGCCGCTGTCCAGCGGGCCTGGTCGAAGCGCTGTTCCTCCCAGACCGGCTCGACCAGCGCGAACTCCGGCAGCAGCACGAGCTCGGACTGATACCGTGCCGTGTGTTGACACAGTCCGGCCCATGCCGCCGCCAGGGCACCGGACTCGTGGGGAAGCTCGCAGACGGTGATGCGCATGGGATTGGCGAGGGGAAGGGTGAGGATCCGCGGTCAGCCAGGAGCCGCCAGCCGCCAGGCGCCAGTCGCCAGCCGTCAGCCGTCAGCCGTCAGCATTCAGCAGTCAGCCTACAGCCTTCAGCCGTCAGCCGTCAGCCATTTGTTAGCTGAATGCTGACTGCTGACTGCTCACTGCTCACTACCACACCCGCACCCGCGCCCCGGGCTCCAGGTAGAGTCGCTGGCCCGGTTGCACGTCGAACGCGTCGTACCACGCATCGATGTTGCGGACCGTGGCGATGCGGTAGTTCTCCGGGGCGTGGCCGTCCGTGGCGATCTGGGTCCGGAAGGCCTTTTCGCGAATCTTGCTGCGCCAGCTTCGGGCGAAGCCGAGGAAGAACTCCCGGTCCTGCTGCCGCACATACGCCCGGTCGCTGGCTCTGGCGCCGAGGGTTCTGCGGTAGGCGTCGAAGGCGGCGGAAAGGCCTGCCAGGTCGGCGATGTTTTCGGTCTGGGTCTGCTTGCCATCGATGACCAGGTCCGGGAGCGGGTGGTAGCCGGAGAACTGATTCACCAGCGGGTCGGCGGCAGCCTGGAACCGCCTCATATCCTCCGGGGTCCACCACTGGCGCAGCCGGTTGTCGGCATCCCATTCCGCGCCCAGCATGTCCACGGTGTGACTGACCTCGTGACCTACGATGGCGCCGATGGCGCCGTAGTTGGCCGCGTCCGACGCCGCCGGATCGAACTTGGGGGATTGCAACAGTGCGGCCGGAAAGTTGTACGCGTCCTGCTGGAACACGAGGACAGCACCGACGGTCTGCGGCGCGATCCACCATTCGGTCAGGTCCACCGGCTGGCCCAGTCTGGCCACGGCTCGGCGGTAGTTCCGGTCCGCGACGCGCCGTAGATTGCCGACGGCATCCATGTGATCGACGGTCAGGTCGGAATAGTCCTGCCACTGTTTCGGGTAGCCGATACCGAAGTAGAGGGTCTTCAACTTGGCCAGTGCCACCGTCCGCGTGTCAGGCGACATCCACGTCGCCGCTTCGACCCGCTGGCGGAAGGCCGCAATGACGTTGGCGACGATTGCTTCTACCCGGTTCTTCTGCTCAGCCGGGAAATAGCGTTTGGCATACATCCCCCCGATGGCGTCGCTCATGGCGACCTGGGTCACCTCCAGCGCGCGCTGGTCGCGGGGGCTCGGTGGCGCCTGGCTGGCCATCGCGCTGCGCATCGCCACGGCCGGCTCGGCGAAGGCACGCGGCAGCACGTCGGCATAGCCATCGATGACCCGAACGCGCAGGTAGTCCTTCCAGCTCTCAAGCGGTTGAGAGCCGACCAGCGCCGCCACACCGATGATGGCCGTGGGCTGCCAGGCGACGAAGCTTTCCTGATTGGCCAACCCTGCCGCGGCAAAGAAGGCGGACCAGTCCAGGCCCGGCGCCTGCCGCGAGAAGTCGGCACGGGTCCACAGGTTGTCGGCGTTGTGGTCGTTGGCCGAAACCTCGCGCGTGGCCTGGGACTGCGCGAGCGCTGTCTCCAGCGCCATCACCGCTCTCGCCCGCTGTTCCGCACGGTCGAAGCCCGCCAGTGCCAGCAGGCGGCCGATGTACTCCTGGTAAGTGGCTCGGAGCGCCTGCATGGGAGGGTCGGTGCTGATGTAGTTCTCGCGGTCCGGCAGGCCGAGCCCGCCCTGCAACAGAAAGGCGACGTAGCTCTGCTCGCCGTGGATGCTCGGTTCCACTGACAGACCCAGCAGCGAGGACGATCGGTAGATGCCCCAGTTGAGCGGGTCCACATCGGCCCGGAGACTGCGGCCCAGGAGCCGAGTCAGCGCGGCCTTGTCGCGCACCTGATTGATGCTGTCCAGCAGCGGCGTGACTGGCACGATGCCCCTCGCCTCGATGGCGGCCTCGTTCAGGTACGCCGAGCGGAAGTCGGCGACCTTGCGAGCGACGGATCCCGTCGGCTCGGCGCCGGCGTCGTCCAGCAGTCTCAGGAGCTGTTGCCGGGTGCGCTCGACGATTTCAGTTCGAGCGTTCCAGCGCTCCTTGCCCGGCGGTATCTCGGTAGCCTGGAGCCAACTGCCGTTGGCATAGGCAAAGAAGTCGTCGCCCGGTCTGATGCTCGGGTTCACGCCGCTTTCGAGGTCTGATGCGCTCCCCTCGCCGGAACCTTGCGCCCGGGCCAGGGACCAGGGCCACCAGCCGAGCGCCGCAGTCAGGAGGACGCATCCACATTTCGAACTCAGCCGAATCATGCCCATAGTCGTGGCCTCTGAATGGTGACCTCGCCAAGCTATGTGGTTCGGCCGCTCCTGTCCGCGCCTCGGGGCGACAGGTTTGGATCAGTTCCGGACATTGGCTCGATTCGGACAGTGGTCAGTTTCGGACATTGGCCACGGGCTCGATTCCGCTGGCGCCCGCTGTGGTTTATGCTTCGCCACCCACAACACTGCCTGGAATGCTCGCCCGCGCACAGCTGATCGACCTGCTGTTTGTCATCGCGCCGCACTCGCTGCTGCTCGACATCGCGGGGCCGGCGGAGGCGTTTCGCCTCGCCAACCTGCATCGCGAGCGGCGCGGCCTGCCGCCCCGCTTTCGGCTGCGCTTTGCCGGCCCGGTGGCGACGCTCTCGACTTCGGTCGGGCTCGGGCTGGTCGATCTGGAGCCGTTGCCCCAGCGACTGAAGCCGCCGACCTGGGTGGTGCTGGTCGGTCAGCCGAGCGCCGAGCTGAGTCAGGTCACACCGGCGATCGCTGCTACGGCGCAGTGGCTCAGGCAGGTGCTCGGCGAATCGCTGCTCGCCACAGATCCTCCGCACCGGGTGCTCGCGATCTGCTCGGGCGCGCTGCTCGCGGCGCGGGCCGGCCTGCTTGCCGGGCGCCGCTGCACCACGCACCACGAATTGCTGGCGCAGCTGCGAGCCCTCGCACCGGAGGCGCAGGTGATCAACAACCGGGTGTTCGTCGTGGATGGGCCGGTCGCGTCCAGTGCCGGCATTACCGCAGGCATCGATCTGGCGCTGCACCAGATCGCGGAGGAGTGCGGTGAGGCGCTGGCCGCCAGCGTGGCCGAGGACATGGTGGTGTATCTGCGGCGCTCCCCCCGCGACCCCGAACTGTCGCCGTTTCTGGTGCATCGTCGCCATCTGCACCCGGTGGTGCACCGGGTGCAGGATGCCATCCTGCTGAAGCCGGAGCGGGACTGGGACATGGCCGCGCTGGCGCTGGTCGGTCACGCCACGGAGCGGCACCTGCTGCGGCTGTTCATCGACCATGCCGGCGTGTCCCCGCTGCACTATCTGCGGCTGATTCGGCTCGAGCGAGCCCGACAAGCGCTCGAGTGCGGCGCAAGCGTCACCCACGCCGCGGAGATGGCGGGCTTCCGGTCGGGGCTGCAACTGCGCCGAGCCTGGACCGGTCACTGGGGCGGGTCACCGCGGGACGCGGCGCGTGCGGCGGCGGCAGTGTCAGGCAGCCAGATCGATCCGAGCCAGGCGGTGGATGCGGTCAAACCGGCGCGACGGGTGGGGAGAATCATCCGGGGGTGAGGGAATGGCGCTGGGAGCGGTTTCCGGCATACTGAAGGCAGGGAAGTATCAGCGGCAGGTGGAGCGCTCGCGACGAGTTTTCGACTGACTGGAAGGAGTGTGGACGTGACGAAGCCGGTCATTCTGACGGTTGATGATGATCCCGCCGTGCTCGGCGCCATCGAGCGCGACCTGCGCCAGCAGTATCGCGCCGACTATCGGGTGCTGAAGGCAGGCTCGGGGGCGGCGGCGCTCGACGCGGCCCGGGAGCTCGCGGCACGCAACACCCCTATCGCGCTCTTCCTCGTGGACCAGCGCATGCCGGGCATGACGGGTACGGAGCTGCTTCGCGAGGTGGTGTCGCTGCACCCCGCCTCGCGGCGCGTCCTGCTCACAGCTTATGCCGATACCGACGTCGCCATCGCCGGCATCAACGAACTCGGGCTCGATCACTATCTCATGAAGCCGTGGGATCCGCCGGAGCAGCGGCTGTACCCCGTGCTCGATGACCTGCTCGGCGAATGGCGGGCGCGGGTGCGGCCTTCGTTTGAGGGCATTCGGGTGCTGGGCTCCGAGTGGTCGCCGCAATCGTATCAGGCGAAGGAGTTTCTGTCGCGCAACCGGGTGCCGTACGAGTGGGTGGACATCGAGCGCGACGCGCCAGCGCGCACGCTCGCCGTATCGCTGGCGGGGGACCTCACCCGGCTGCCGGTCGTGATCTTCAGTGATGGCTCGCACCTGGTGGCACCGTCACCATCGGAACTGGCGTCGAAGGCCGGCATGCAGACTCACGCGACCCGTCCGTTCTATGACGTGATCGTGCTCGGCGGAGGCCCCGCCGGCCTGGCGAACGCGGTCTACGCGGCGTCGGAGGGATTGCGAACCGTACTGGTCGAGTCGGAGGCCGCAGGCGGGCAGGCGGGAACCAGTTCGCTCATCGAGAACTATCTCGGATTCCCATCCGGTGTGACGGGCGCCGACCTGGCGCACCGCGCAACGACGCAGGCGCGGCGCTTCGGGGCGGAGCTGCTCACCGGGCAGGGGGCCGTGGCGCTCCGGCGCGACGATCCCTATCGCGTCGTCACGCTCGAGGACGGCACCGAGCTGACCGGGTACACGGTGGTCATCACCACGGGGATGAGCGCGCGAACACTGGACGCGCCCGGCGCCGAGCCGCTGCAAGGCGTCGGCGTGTACTATGGCGCCGCCATGACAGAAGCGGCGCGCTACCGTGACAAGGAGGTATGCGTCGTGGGCGGCGCCAACTCGGCCGGGCAGGGGGCGCTGTTCTTCTCGCGCACTGCCCGCCGGGTCACGATGCTGGTGCGCGCGCCGGCCCTGCTGCCCATGATGTCGCAGTACCTCGTGGACCGCATCAACGCGACCAAGAATATCGAGGTGCTCAACGGCGTCGAAGTCGAACGGGTGCAGGGCACCACGTCGCTCGAGTCCATCGTGGTGAAGACGGCGGCCACGGGGGCGCTCACGGAACACCCGATGTCGGCGATGTTCGTCTTCATCGGCGTGAAGCCGCACACGGCGTGCTTCACCAACACGCTTCAGCTCGACGGGCAGGGCTTCATCCTCACGGGGTCGGATCTTCCGCGCGAACATGGCCGGCCGCAGGGCTGGCCGCTGGAACGCGAGCCGTATGCGTTCGAGACAAACCTCCCCGGGGTCTTCGCGGCGGGCGATGTGCGCGCGACGGCCAATCGCCGGGTGGCCGCGGCCGTCGGCGAAGGATCGGCCGCCGTGTATTCAGT
>JBDTTN010000189.1:0-5896 GCA_039930625.1 Gemmatimonadota bacterium
GCGATAGCGTTGCTTGAGAGGAGCCTGCAGGGCCCGGAGTGCGTCGGGAGTCATGGCCTCGACCTGGATATAGTCGAGGGAAACGTGGAGGGATCGATCTCAAATGCAACAGCGGTGCCCGGGGCACGGAGGCCCCGGGCCACCCCATCACAGGCGGGCTATTCCGCCTGCCGCCGCAGCCCCGCCAGCGACGCCTGCACCTTATCGGAGAGTCGCCGCTCATCGCGCAGCGCCTCCAGCAGCCCCTCCACCCGCCGCGTCTCCAGCGACAGCGCCGTCGCCATGCCGAGGAAGTGATCGACCTGCGCCTTCTGCGCGACCAGCGTCTCCAGGGTAGCGCGGACATCGGTCGCAAGCAGGTCGGCATGCGCCAGACGCTCCTCGGTCCGATCGAGCTGCCGGCGCCGCTCCTCCAGCGTCTGCATGATGCCATCGGTGTCGCCCAGCCGCGCCAGCAGCGCGTCGAGCTCGGCGCGGGCACGGGCCATCTGCGGCTGCGCCCCCGTCACGGCGCGGGCATCCGCCTGGGTGCGTTCCGCCAGATCGAAGAGCGCGCGGATCTCGCTCTGCAGCGATGCAATCGTCGCCTGACGCGCGGTCGCCTGGTCCATCGCCTGGGAAAGCTGCTGCTCGGCGCCGCGCCACTCGGCCAGCTTGGTCTCGAAGCCGGTGATCCGCTCTTGTGCCGTGGTGAGCATGCCGATCCGCGACTCGAGATCACGAGAGAGCGAATCGCAGGTCGCCAGCCGCTGATCGGCGTTGGCGAGTGAGGCATCCACGTCCCGCGCCCGATCCGCGAGGGTCTGCGCCGCGACCGCGGCCTCCTGTCGCAGCGTCGCGGCCCGATCGAGATGCTCAGTCGCCCGCGCCAGCGCGTGCTGGCGCAGGTCGATCTCTCTGGAGAGCTCGTGCATCCGGTTGGCGAGCGACTCCAGCCCATGCGCCCGCTCCTCGACCCCATGCACCGTCCCCTGCACCGCTCGGACCCGCTCTTCCATCTCCCGCACCTCGGCGCCGAGGCTCACGAGCTGATTGCCGGCGCGGCCCACCTCATCGAGACGAGGCACGAGCGTGCCAAGATGGTCCTCCGCCGCTTCAAGCCGCTCGGCGAGGCCACGAGCCCGGGCCTCGATCGACGCGCCCATCCCCGCGGCTTCCGTCAGGCGGCGCTGGACGTCATCCACCAGCCCCTTGCGGCTCTCCACCACACTCATCTGTCCGGTGAGCTGCTCCAGCTCCTGGCGCAGCGCATCCACCGTGGAGCGCATCCGGTCGAGGCCCACCACATCGGTACGGAGCGAGGTCACGCTTCGCTCGGTATCGCCGAGCCAGGTGCGGGTCTGGTCCAGGCTGCCGCGGGTCTCGGCCAGCTCCTGCCGAGCGCCACGGAGCTGCTCCAGCGCCTCGTGAATCGCCTCTTCGGTGGCGCCGAGTCCGGCGAGATCGCGCACGGTGCGCTCCAGCAGCGGCCGCGACTCCTCCAGCCGGCAGGTGCGCTCGGTGAGGCCGCCGACGCCCTCTTCGAGACGTTCGAGATCGCCGAGTCCAGCGCGCACCCGGTGGCCGAGCTCCGCGACCCGCGCGAGCTCGCCGGTGAGCGCGGTGACCTGCGAGGAGAGGGAGTCCGCCTTTGACGCCGCAGAGGTGATCGCCTCCGCTCCGGCGGCGAGGGTCGCGAAGCGGGCTTCCCATTCGGAGAGATTGCGGCGCAGGTCGCCGACGCGCTGACCCATCCCTTCCACGCCGCGGCCTTCCAGCGCCAGCCGTTCGGTGCTCTGATCGAGTCCTTCGCGCAGGCCAACGAGCGCCCGCTCGGCGCTGATCTGTCCCGACTCGATCCGCTCCAGCCGTTCGGTGACGCTCCGGCTCCGATCGGTCAGCGCCGTCTGCGCCTCCTGCAGCTCTTCGAGCTCGGCGCGGAGCGCGGCGACGGTGCGCACCGCCTCTGCCGAGCGCTCGGCGCCCTGGTCCACCCGCTGCATGAGGGAGGTGAGGTGCTCCAGCTTGGCGGTGGCGCGATCGACCTCGTCCCGCTGCTGTTCGAGCAGCGCGACCTGCTGGCCGAGCTGATCGGCCATCGCCTTGGCGGCGGTGAGCTGACGACGGATCTGCGCGGTGGACTCCGCAATGGGCGCCATGTCGCCGAGGAGCTGTTCGAGGCCGGCGATGCGATGTTCAGTCTCGGTGACGGTGCGGGTGATGCGCTGCCACTCGCCGTCGAACGATTCGATCCGGCCCGCCGCGGCGCGGTAGCTGCTCAGCGTCGCGTCGTGCTGCTCGCGCAGCCGGGAGAAGTCCGCGCGGAAGACCTCGTTCTGGGACTGGAGCCCGTCCATCTCACCGCGGAGCTGGCTGAACGGGCCCTTGAGGGAGAGGAAGCCTGACAACTCCTCCTTGAGGCGCACGGTGGAGGCGACGGTTTCGGTCAGCAGCGTGACATCCACCCGGGCCTGCTCGATGCCGGTGGAGGTCTCCGCCATCTGGGTCTCGAGGCGGCTGTGGGTGCCGGTGAGACCGGCGAGCTGGCTCTCGGCCGCGCCGAGCCGGGCGGCGAGATGCTCGATGCCGGCGAGCTGGCGTTCGAGGGTATTGACCCGCTCACCGAGGGTACCGAGGCGCTGGAGCTGGCCGATGGAGCGGTCGGCGTGCTGCACGAGCTGTTCGAGGCTCGCGCGCTGCGAATCGAGACGGGTGACGAGCTGCTGCAGCTCGGCGAGATCCTCCGCGGAACCATTCCGGCGCAGATTGCTCAGGAAAGCGGCCATGACTGTGGGTCCTCGGTGCGGGCGGTGCCTGGAATCGGGGGCGTCGGTGGACACCGACGGGACCACCACTGTAGGCAGAGGCCTCGGTCGCTGAGGTGTCCCAAGTCACAGGGCGGGGTGTGACGTTTGAGTGTTGCACCAATGAGGCGGGAGATTGATCACGCCCAGGCAAAAATGTTCCTTGAATGGGGCGAGTGATACCTTGGACAGCAGCGAATTCCTCCCTGCAGGACAGGCCGACGATGAAGCACGACTACCGAGTGCTGGATGGCGGGCTCGCGACCGAACTGGAACGGGCCGGCGCCGATCTCTCCGGCGGGCTCTGGTCCGCCCGGCTGCTGCTGGAGGAGCCGGCGCTGATCCGCGAAGTGCACCGTTCCTATTACATGGCCGGGGCGGATGTGGCGATCAGCGCCAGTTACCAGGCGAGCTATGCCGGTTTCGCCATGGTCGGCATCGACAAGAGTGGAACTGATCGGCTGCTGCGGCGTTCGGTCGAGCTCGCGGCAGAGGCCAGGCGGGCGGTCGCGGCGGAGCAGTCGCGGCCGATGTGGGTCGCCGCGTCGGTGGGGCCTTACGGCGCGACGCTGCACGACGGCTCGGAGTATCACGGGGACTACGGACTCTCGGTGGCGGAGCTGCGCGATTTTCACTCCGGGCGTCTCGCGGTGCTGGCGGGCTCAGGAGCGGACCTGCTCGCCTGCGAGACGATACCATCGCTCGATGAGGCGCGGGCGTTGGTCGATGCCCTGCACCAGGTGCCGGCGGCCCGCGCATGGCTGAGCTTCACCTCCCGCGATGATCGGCATACCGCGCACGGGGAGCCGCTGGTCGATTGCGCCCGCGCGCTCGATGCCGAGGCGCAGCTCGTGGCACTGGGGGTGAATTGCGTGCGGCCCGAAGCGACGGCGTCACTCATCCGGGAGCTGCGCCGCGGGAGCAGCAAGCCGATCGTCGTCTATCCCAACTCCGGTGAAGTGTGGGATGGGACGGCGCAGTGCTGGCGCGGGTCGGCGAGCGCGGCGCCGCTCGGCGCGTTGGTGGATGAATGGCTCGATGCCGGAGCGAGCTGGATCGGCGGTTGCTGCCGGACGACGCCCAGCGACATCAGGGTGATTCGGGAACGGGTGGTCGCGTCCGCGGGGCCGCAGGGGGGCGCCCGCCTGGCAAGAATCGAGAAGTGAGCACGGCTCGTTGAAGGACTCCGCGCAACCGAGAAGATCACCGTCGCGGCTCGACCCGAGCGCTGCCGCTGGTCGTGTCCCTCACGGCGGCCGGCGCGGAGCCGGACTCACCCCCCGCTCGTACAACAACCCCACCGAAGCAGTGAACACCAGGCGATAGTTCTGGACCAGCAGGTCGTGAAGCTGCGGAAAGCTGCTGATGGGATACTTGGGGAATCGCTGAATGCCTTCCGTGTCGAGGATATATCGCGGCGGATTCCGGGTGAAATCCTCATCGAGGTTTGCCCAGGCGCCGGGCAGTATCCGGTCCCGGGTGTCTTCCCGCGAAGGATCCCGATTCCAGGGGCTGCCAAAGATGTATCCGGTTAGTGGGAAGAAGGCGATGTAGCGGCTGGCAGGACGCAGGTCGGCGTGAAGATAGAACTTGGGGTACTGTCCCCAGACGAACAGGCGGTCCTCCGGCGCCGAATGCGTCCTGATGTACTGCGAAATCTCATTCTGACCGATGGGCCCGGGCGCCCTGATCAGGTTCACCACGAGGAAGATCACTGCGCATAGCGAGACGGCCGCCTGGGTCCATCGGGCTCGCCGCGGTTGCGCAACTCCGACCCAGGAATACCCGAACCATGGCGCGGCGAGCAGGCAGAGCGGCGGAAGCAGTTGAATGAAGTAGTAGTCGAAGAACCGGCCGCTGGCAGCGGTGCCAATCATGGCCGCGGCGAGCCAGACCAGAAGCACGGTACGTTCGGGCCTGCGAGTAGCCCACAACTCGGGATGGCGCAGACTCCACCAGGTGCCGAGCAGGAGTGGCGCACAGCAGACACTGAAGATGAGCGCCATGCGTCCACCGCGCGCCCAGAACACGGCGCTCAGTGGCCCGTATGACACATCGTGGTCGAGCACCGACCAATAGACGGCGTCGCGCAGCAACCCCTCGTGTTGCAGGATGAGCGCCGCCTCCGCAAGTACGAAGACGAATCCGAGGATGAGCCAGAGCGCGTGCACCGCGCTGTGCCTCCAGTCGATTCCACGGGCGCGACGATAGCTTGCAAGCAGGACGTACACGCCGAGGGGAAGGCCCGCGATGCCGGCGGGTTGTTTGAGGAGAAATCCGATGGCCGGCATGGCGCCAGCGAGCAGCAGCGCGGGCCGCCAGCGTGATCGATCGGGGTGAAACGCGATCGCGAAGCCGAGTACCAGCGGGAGATTCATCATCACCTCGCCATTGAAGGCGAGGTTGCTCACATCCCAGAAGGTCTGGAAGACGGTGTAGAGCAGCGCCGCGGCCACACCCGCAGGCACCCCTGCCAGCCTGCGTCCGACTACATAGAGCCCCCACATCGTCGCGAGTACCCAGAGCACACCGACCAGGTGGAGCGCCAGCCAGTTATCGCTACCACAAATGCGGAGGATTCCCTCATAGAGCCAGAACAGCAGTGGCGGCTTCCGGTCCACGACATCGATGTAGAGTCGCCCGCCTTGCAAAAGCTCTCGGGCGACGACGACATACACCGCTTCATCCTGAATGGTGGAATGCGCCAGCAGGGTCGGGAGGTGGGTCACCAGCAGAACTGCGCTCAGGCCGAGTGGAGCCGCGGCGCGGATGGACCGGCGAACCGGGGGTGGATGATTCATGGCAGCGCAAGAGTAGCGCGAATTCCGCTGCCCCGTCATCCCCCTGTCACAAAGCGATCAGTGACGGACCCGTTGCCGGTGCCCCCAACGGCCCGAGTCTCCCATCCGAGACCCGGAGTCACGGCAGGTGATGTCGATCAGCTATCCAGGAAGACGGCGAATGGCTGCATCGCCGGGATCCTGGCGCAGACCACCTGTACCATCACCGTCAGCGGCACCGCGAGCACGGCCCCCGTGATGCCCCACATCCAGCCGAAGAACATCAGGCCGAGAAAGAGCGACGCCGCGTTGAGCGGCAATTTCCGGCCGAGG
>JBDTTN010000190.1:0-5876 GCA_039930625.1 Gemmatimonadota bacterium
CTTCCAGCGGCCCCGCCCGGCAGCCGCCGCACTGCCCCATCTCGCGACAGGAGAGGATGACATGCTGCGACAGGTCCGACTCAAGACTGCTCATATCAACGATTACCCCGATCTGACTCCCGGAGTCTGGTACACAGCGGCCGCCGCCGCCGGGCGTGTCACGGCAGTACGCATCGTTCAGGAGGGATCAACTGTGGAGATCGAGGGCCGCGTGCTTCCCCCCGCGGACTTTGAATTCCGAGGGGGATCGAGCCGCCGGGACTGCTGGGTGGGGATGAAGACGAGGCGCGGCGATCGGGAAGAAAGCTCACGCCTCCGACTGCACCACCTTGCTCGTGGCGAGAGCCGCGGCGGCTGATCCAGTGGCCCGTCGAGCGCCGGCGAAGGCGGACCAGAGCGCGGCCCCGGCGACAATGACGTTGGCCACAATCACCGGGCCCGCGTGGATCAGGACGCCATAGACGATCCACAGGCAGGCGCCAAAGGCCTGGATCCGTCTGAGCGCGGCGGGATCCCGGAAGAGGTACGAGCTCGCGAAAACCGCAGTGGCCACCCAGCCGATCCAGTCGAGAGACATTGGCGAATCCTCAGGCTACCGCGGCGGAGCCCGGCGGGGAGGGCAGAGCGCTCCCGGGCGCCGCCTCCCGGATCAGCAGTGCGTCGGTGCGGATCTTGTCCCACTCCTGCAGCACCAGCCCATGATCCGCAAAGAGCTCCCGAATGCCGTGGCGGCTCATCCCGACCACTTCCTCGAGGATCGGCACCAGCACGCTCAGCGCGTCATCGCTGAGCACAGTGCGCTGGGCGATCGGGGTGAGGAAGCGGTTCTCCGAGACCGCGATGGTCAGCCCTTCGAGCCGGTTCACGTGCAGCATCACGTTCACGTCCGAGCTCCCGTCTCCCACGTAGACGGTGTGATCGGGGCTCACACCCAGCTGGCCGCGCAGGTCCTCCAGCACCGCCACCTTGCCGTAACCCGCAGGCACCTGCAGCACGGATTCGGTCTCGCCAGTCGCGGCATCATAGCGAAACCGGGTGCCGATGATGCGGTCCGCGGGGACGATGCCCTCCAGCGCGGAGATGATGACCTCCTCCGGCGCCGCGGAGATGACGTAGAAGTCGAAGTGGTGCCCGGGAATGTCCTCGAGCAGCCGGGGCAGGAGCCGGATGTTCCGCTTGAGCCGGAGCCGCTTGCCCACCGCCCGGAGATCGGCGGCCCGCACTCGACGGTATTCGGGGTCGTGCAGCAGCAGATAGGCGAGCTCGGCCCCCTGCTGCACCAGGTGGATGCGTGACAGGCCGGCGCACTTCTCCTCGAACCCCGGGAGGCCTAACATTTCGCTCAACACGAGACCGGAGTCGTTGTAACTCAGGGTCTGATCGAAGTCGCTGGCAAGCAGGTACTGCTTCATCGTGTCCTCCTCGAGCCTGTGCATGCATGCGGCACTTTGTTAGAGAGTCTCGGCGCCGCTCGGCACTTTCCGCCTGATGAAGGCGTCACAGGTATGCCACAACCGGGGTCCTGCGCTGACCCGGGAGATTGCGGGCAACGTGCATGCCAACCCGCTCAAGGCGATTTTCCCCTCGTAATTACGTCCGAATCCACCTGTTCACTGGATTTGGTGATCGGAGTCGCGACAAAGGTGGCGGGGTGGCTTCGGGCGGAGACAAAATCGTCGGACAGATTGTGTCATTTGGAATGCGTGGCAGGTCAGCCTGCCACGGCCAGTGCGGAACTCTGGGGCGGATGGCGGAGGTACGGGGGCAACCGCTTCCCTCAGATTGTTGCTGTCGCTACCCCCCGGTCTTCCGGTGCGGCCGCACTGCGGCCTTGCTGCCGGACTTCCCGGCCTGCGGAGGATGCTGCTTCTTGCCATTCCGCTTCTGGAGTGGCAGCTCCTCATCCGCGTGACGCAGCTTGCGGAGCTTCAACCGGTCGGACGCGACCAGCTCCGACGCCGAGGTCAGCTCGACGTTGAGCAGGGCGATCTCCGCATTGCGGGCTTCCATCTCGGTCTTGATGACCTGCAGACGTGCGGCGGCTTCGGCCTGACCGAGCTTGAGCTTCAGTCGCGAGAACGCGGAGACGCCCAGCGCGCGCTTCTTGTTGGCCCGCTCTTCCTTTTCCCGCTCCCAGCGCGCGACCCCCATCAGGACCTGCCCCTGCGCCGTGAATACGTCTGTCAGGGCGACACCTGAGTTGGACAAGGTCAGCTCACGTACCTGGTTCGAGTGCCCGGTGCCGCGCGACTTCACGATGGTCAGGGCGCGGTTTCGCTCTCCCTCATGGATGAGATAGGAGACGTGAATCCAGGTGTCCGCAATCGTCGAGATACCGGTGGCCGTCACTTCGCCGACGTCGGGTCCATCCAGCAGCGAGGTATTGACGACGGTGATTCCCTCGACCTTGAGATAGTCGAGGAACATCTGGGTCGCGTCGGCGGAGGCGATATGGGCGAGCTTGCTCGAAAGCGCCGACAGCGGATCGATGATCAGGCACCTGGGCTTGTGCGCGCGAATCACCGCCCGGAGTTCCCCGAACTGATCCTCGATGTTCGGCCCCCTGGTGCGGGTCGAGTAGATCTTGAGCAGGCCCGACTTCTGATGCTGCGCCAGCCGGATGCCCACCGAGGCGAGGTTCCGGACGATCTGGGTCGCGCCCTCATCGAAGTTCACGTAGAGCGCGCGCTCGCCCCGCTCGCAGGCGGCGGCGGCAAACAGGCCGCCCAGCGTCGACTTGGCGGTCCCGGGTGCGCCGGAAATCAGGATATTGCTGCCGCGGTAATAGCCTCCGTCGAGCATCGCGTCGAGCCGCGGCAGCCCCGATGAGATCCGTTCATTGGTCACGTGGTACTGGAGCTCGATGGGGCCACGATTGGTGACTTGAATCCCCACGTGGGTAATGGTGATCGGGAACTCGTCGCCGAGGAATCCGGATCCCCGGTACTTCATGACGCGAATGTTGCGAAAGCCCGACCCGGCTATCACCTGATGGCCCAGGTTGATCACGCAGTCGGCCATGAACTGCATGAAGTTGTAGTCTTGCCGGCTGCGGTCGTCGTCGGCGCCGACCTTCTGGGTGATGATCGCGGTGAGTCCGTTGCGGGAGAGCCAGTCGCGGATGCGATAGATCTCGCGGCGCTCCGCGACCGGGTTGTCGAGCAGGCGCAGCAGCACGTCAACGCAGTCGAAGACGATGCACTTCACGCCACCTTCCGTCGCGACCGCCTGCAGCACGTTGAGCAGGCGACTCAGGTCGAACTCCCCGTTCTGCATCATCTCCGGCGATAGACTTGCATCCAGAAAGAAGAGCCGTTTCGCCGCCAGCGCGGGAATGTCCCAGCCGAGTGTCGCGGCGTTGGCCACGATCTGGGCGGCGTTCTCCTCGAAGGCCACGAGGATGCCCGGCTCCTTCCGGTCCCGGGCACCGTTGACCAGCGTCTGCATCGCGAACACCGTCTTGCCGCAACCCGGGCCGCCCCGCACCAGCGTGGTACGGCCGTACGGAAGTCCGCCGTAGGTGATCTCATCGAAGCCGGTGATGCCGGTGGGCACCTTCGGCAACGGAATGTGCACCGCCGGCGTGAGCAGCCTTTTCTTCATCGGAGTGCGGGCCACGGACTTGAGCAGTCTCTTCTTCATGTGACGTCCTGGTACCGGTCGCGATTGTGCCAGCGAGAGTCGAACTGAGGGCGGAAGACGGGTTCAAAGAGTAACCAGACTCGCCGGCAGATATAACCCGATCGGATGAGCGGGATTTCCGTTACACGCCCTCCGTCCTTCGATTGAGTTGGGAGTCACTACAAGGGATGGCCTGACCCGGACCAATCGCGGAGCCCGCAGATGGCACGGCGGAAGCGGGCCTTCTGGGCGGTGCGCTCCACGCGGCTCGTGGAGTCGGCGCCTCCCAGGCACAAGGGACCTCCTATCCTGGCGTGGCGCTGTGACAGTCGCGGCTCAACCCCGGCCCGAACGGCCTGACTATGTATTTGTGAGGCAATGGAGTGCACATCGGGTCGCTCACCAGGGAGCGGGCCCCGTACCCGTTGAGGGTCGACGCGTTGAGCAGTCAGGCGGCGAGGAAGCACGTCGGTCTGCTGTCGCTGCCGCCTTGTATTCGTTCGGCTCGGGCGCTGCGAACGGAGCCGGGTCTGGCGGGACGCCTGTGCCATCGCCACGCAGATGGAGCAGGTGAAGCGGAAGCCCTGAGGGGCCCCCATTGTTGGCCAGAATTACTCGCCGTCTGTCTCCGGCTCGCCGGAATCGTCCGCCGGCTTGAGCGGCGACGGATCATCGGCGCTGCCGCCGCGGAAGCCATCGGCCAGATGCGCCCTGGACTCATTATCGAATAGCGCGGTCAGATCCTCGCTGGTACCGCTGGCGCGTCCGGTCAACTCCTCCGGAAGCGGAATGCCTCCTTCGAGCTGGGGGGTATCGGGACGATCGGTCTCTTCCACCTGATGTCGAAGGGCCGAGACCCCGCTCTCCTTAGGGTGCCCCGCCTTTGGCACGACGCGAACCTTGGCAGCGCGCTTCTTTGGACTGGACATCACAACTCTCCTTACGGTGAGTGAGTATTTGCCTGAAACGGGGGCCAGCTCTGGTGCATGCCCACCGTGAGCGCCGTGCGACGATCGGTCAGCCCGGTGGCGAGATCGACGCGCAGGATGCCGAGCTGCCCATCCAGAATGCCGACGCGGATACCGCCACCGGCATCGAGATAGAACCGGTCCTGGCCTGTGCCGTCCGCGGGGTGCAGGATCTCGACTCCATCAAGGAACCCGCCGACCGCCAGCGTAAACGGTCCCACCCGAGCGACCGGATGGTCCGCGGAGAGGCCGCCGTGCAGCATGCTTCGGCCAGCGGTTGCACCCGGGAGCAGCCCGTCACTGGTCCTGGGATGGGCCCGGAGCGGAATGGCCCAGGAGATATCTCCGCTTGCGACCGGCCAGACGCCGAGTGGAGCATGTAGACTCGCCAGGTCGGCGCCGACCCGCGCCGACCAGGTGGGACGGCCGAGTCCGCTGGCGGACGCCCACATCGCGCGGACGTCTCCCCGGGTGTAGGAGGGGTGACCCGCGAGGGCCTTGCCGTACACTCCGGTCGTCGTGAGCACCAGGCGATCTCCCGCCTCGCGGATCTCCGCGCCAGTCGTGAAGTCCAGGTATTGCCGGCTCCCCGACCACCGCTCCAGTCGCAGCCCCGCGAAGGGTCGCAGGGCGGGGACGACCCAGCTTCCGAAGGAGATGCCGCCGGCCCGCCGGGTCTCTTCGCGGACGCCGGTGCGGCCGGTGTCGAGGGAGAAGCGGAAACGCTCCCAGAGTATCTCGGCGCCTAACACGCCACTCACCCCGAGCCGGAGCGGCAGGTCGATCCGGGCGGCGACCCGCGGGTGAGCATGTTCCCAGCGCCAGGCTCCGGTCCAGAGCTCTCCCGCGCCGGTGGGTGTCGCGACTGCCACGCCGATCTCCTGCTGGGTGACCGCGCGCAGGGCATTGCCCGCGAGCAACCGCCACACCGGTCCCAGGACCGGCCGCTCGCTCACCACGGCATGTACTTCCACCCGGCCACCTGCCACCGGCTGATAATCCACCGCGGTTCGGCGCGACGCGGGGAGGTCGGCGATGCGTCTGCGCGCGAGCGAAAGGCGGGCAGGAGTAAGGACGCTTCCCTGCCGCAGCGCCATCGCGTCGGCGATGACCCCGAACCTGGTCTTGCGGATGCCGTCGATCCGGATCAGGTCGATCACCGGGAGGCCGACCTCGTTCCACGCCTGGAGCGCGCCCTCCCGATCTCCGGCGAGGTAGCGGCTCGCCGCGAGGAGCTTCCAGCCATGAGCGTCGGCCGGGGCCAGCGCGAGATACTCGCCTGACAAT
>JBDTTN010000191.1:0-5868 GCA_039930625.1 Gemmatimonadota bacterium
AAAGCACCTGCCGCGACACGAGACGGCCGGGCGCCGACCTGACCTTCCTCGGCCGCTCCACCTGCGACGGTCATGCAGCAGCACCGAATGTTCCGCATTCCCCTCCATCACAACTGATGTAACGTGCCTACCATGCCCGCAAGTGCGTCGGGCATGCGTCTGGTATTGCGCCCCAGCGATTGGCCGGTGCGGGTCAAGATGTGGGCGCTGGTCATTGTGGTAACCCTGCTTCCGCTGGCTGTGGCAACCTGGATCGACATTCGCGAGGCGCGGGTGCGATTGGTGACGAACGAAGGCGAGTTGCTGGCCGCGCGCGGCGATGACGTGGCCGACAAGCTGGATGCCTTTCACCGCGCCAATCAAGTCTCTGCGACGACGCTCACCCGGCTCCCCCTCGTTCTGCAGTATTGCCGAGCCACCCCGGAGGAAAGGCGACGGCGGCGGTCTGGCCTCGGCGACGTCTTTGACGCACATCTGGGCACCAACCCCAATATCCGTGGCGTCCTGCTGCTGGATCTCGCAGGCAGGGTCACGGTGGCGACCGAGGCGGGACTCATCGGGACGGATCTCTCCCGCAACCGCCATGTGCATGACGCGTTGCAGGGGCGCCCTGTCATCTCCGACATCCACCTCGTGGGCTCCCCGAGCGGTGAGGAGCCGACCATTTCCTATCTGGCGCCGGTGCTCGGCGCGAACGGGGAGCCCGTCGCCATTGCCATGCTGTGGGTGCGGGCCAGCGCGGTGTGGGACATCATGCGGAAGGCCAACGAGCTGGCCGGGCCCGGCAGCTTTGCCGTGCTGTTCGATCGCTGGGGCATCCGGATCGGTCACTCCTACATCGACACGCTGGTCTTTCATCCCGCGGGACGCCTGGCCGCTGCCACGCTGGATCCGCTTGTGGCTGAACACCGTTTCGGAGCGGACACCCGGCGCCTGCTGGAAGGTGTGCGGCCCTTCCCTCAGCAGTTCGACCGCGCGCTCGCGATGGCGCCCGGCCGAGAAGTATTTCGGGGGTTCGCGCCCGTCACTCAGCAGTGGAACTATGGGGTCGCGCGCCGGCTTGAGTCCGCTCCGTGGACCGTCTTCTACATGATCCCGGAGCTGGGGCTCAACGCGGAGATTGCGGCAATGACCAGGCGGAAGACGCTGCGGGCGGGCGGGATCATCGTCTTCGCCCTGGTCGCCGGGACCGTGCTGGCCGCCGCCATTCTCCGGCCCATCAGTGCGCTCTCGACGGCGACACGACGGATCGCCGCCGGCGACCTGGGCGCCCGGGTCCTGCCAGGCGGACGCGATGAGCTGGGCCGGCTGGTGACGAGCTTCAACTCCATGGCCGAGCGGATCAACGCCCAGACTGCGGCACTGCACGGAGCGCGTGATGAGCTGGAACTCCGGGTCCAGGAACGCACGGCGGAGCTGCGGCAGAAGTCCGCCGACCTGGAGGTGCAAACCGCCGAGCGGGAGCGCCTCGCGGCCATTGCGGACTCGTCTCAAGACGCGATCATCAGCAAGGATGTGCACGGCATCATTGTCACCTGGAATCTCGCGGCCGAACGGTTGTACGGCTACTCGAAGCGAGAGATGGTGGGACAGCCATTGGCGGTCATCGTGCCGCCGGATCGCCTGGATGAGGAGTTGGGAATTCTCGCCCGGGTGCTTCGGGGAGATGTCGTGGATCACTTCGAAACGGTGCGGGTGGGTAAAGGCGGCAGGCTCATCGATGTCTCGGTGACGGTGTCTCCGATCAAGGATCGCGACGGCCGGATCATTGCCGCCTCCAAGATCGCGCGAGATATCACCCAGCAAAAGCGGGCGAAGGAGGTACTCCAGGAGAGCGAGGAATACTTCCACTTTCTCAACGACCTGTCCGAGGCGACGCGCCCGCTGGGGGCTCCGGAGCAGATCATGGCGGTGACGTCCCGGATGCTGGGCGAGCACCTGGGGGCGTCCCGATGCGCCTACGGCGACGTGGAGCCAGACGGGGAGCAGTTCACCATCATGCACGACTACACTGACGGCTGTGCCACAACGGTTGGCCGGTACCAGCTGTCGCTGTTCGGGCCGCGGGCGGTGGCCACGCTCCACGCCGGGCAGACCCTGATCATTCGCAACGTCACCGCGGAGCTTTCGGCGGGGGAAGGCGCGGAGATGTTCAGCGCCATCGGCATTCAGGCGATCATCACCTGTCCGCTCGTCAAGGAGGGGGTGCTGCGCGCCATGATGGCGGTGCACCAGACGGTCCCCCGCAACTGGCAGCCGAGCGAGATCACCATTGTGCGGGATGTGGTGGAGCGCTGCTGGGCGACTATCGAACGCCGCACCGCTGAGGCACGGGTCCATCAGCTGAATGCCGCACTCGAGGAGCGAGTCATCGAACGCACCGCACAGCTCGAAGCGGCCAACAAGGAGCTGGAGGCGTTTTCCTATTCCGTGTCGCACGATCTGCGGGCACCCCTCCGCGCGGTGGACGGATTTTCCCAGGCGGTGCTGGATGACTACGGGCCGCAGCTGCCGGCGGAGGGCCAGCGCCAGCTGCACACCATCCGCGAAAGCGCGCAGCGGATGGGTGCGTTGATTGACGACTTGCTGAAGTTCGCCCGGCTGAGTCGGCTGGCGGTGAACCGGCAGGGCATCGACACCGCGAAGCTGGTGCGAACCGTGCTTCAGGATCTGGGAGCGCCCTGGCCGGGGCGGGTGATCGAGCTGCGCGTCGGCCCCTTGCCTTCGAGCGTGGGCGATCCGGCGCTGCTCAAGCAGGTCTGGATGAACCTGATTTCGAACGCCCTGAAGTACACCGGTAAACGGGAGAAGGTGGTACTGGAGATCGGCTGCGTGCAGACCAACGGCATCGACACCTTCTTCGTGCGCGACAACGGCGCCGGCTTCGACATGCGCTATGCCGACAAGCTGTTCGGAGTGTTTCAGCGGCTGCACCGGGCGGAGGACTACGAGGGGACGGGGGTCGGGCTGGCCATCGTGCAGCGGGTGGTCCACCGGCACGGCGGCCGGGTGTGGGCTGATGCCGCCGTCGATCGCGGCGCGACCTTCTATTTCACCCTGCGAGGAGACACGGCAGCATGACCAAGGCCAATACCATCGAGCTCCTCCTGGTCGAAGACAATCCGGAGGATCTGGAACTGGCGCTGCGGGCGCTGCGCAAGGCTCATTTCTCGAACCGCATCCACGTCGCCCGCGACGGTGCCGAGGCGCTGGAGTTCATATTCTGCGATGGCCCGCACGCCGCGCGCTCCATCACGGATGGTCCCAAGGTCATCCTGCTCGACCTGAAACTTCCCAAGGTGGATGGGCTGGAAGTGCTCAGGCGGATCAAGGCCGACCCGCGCACCGCGATGATCCCGGTGGTGGTGCTCACCTCCTCGAAAGAGCAGAGCGATATGGTGGAGACCTACCACCTTGGCGTGAACAGCTATGTCGTCAAGCCGGTGAATTTCGAGCGCTTCGCCGAGGCGGTGCAGCAACTGGGGATGTACTGGCTGCTGCTCAACGAATCTCCCCGGCTCCAGAGCTAGTCGGAATGTCCCGACCGCTGCGGGTTCTCCTCGCCGAAGACCGACTCACGGACGCCGAGCTGGTGCTGGCCCAATTGCGCCGGTCGGGATTTACTCCCGAGTGGCATCGGGTGGATTCCGAGGCCGGATTCGTCGCCAGGCTCGATGCCGAGCTCGATGTCATCCTCTGCGACTACTCGATGCCGGGGTTTTCGGGACTGCGGGCACTCGAGCTGCTGCGGGAACGTGGTCTCGATATTCCGCTGATCATCGTCTCGGGCACCATCGGTGAGGAGACCGCGGTAGCCGCGATGAAGCTGGGGGCCACCGACTACCTGCTAAAGGACCGGTTGACACGCCTGGACATGGCGGTGACGCAGGCGATGACCGAACGACGGCTGCGCCGAGAGCGGCAGGTCGCGGACGAGGCGCTCCTTCTGGCCAACGCCCGTTTGAGCCAGTTGCTGGAACACAGCCCAGCGGTCCTCTACGCCTTCACGCTGGATGGAGACATCGTCCTCTCGCACCTCGTCACCGCCAATATCACCGCACTGCTCGGCTTCACGGTGGCGGAGACGTCAACCCCGGAATGGTGGCTCGGGCAGCTCCATCCGGATGATCGCGAGCTTGCGGTGAACTCCCGGACGGAAACGCTCACCTCCGGCGCCAGCCGGGTCGAATACCGGCTGCGCCACAAGGACGGGCATTATTGCTGGATCGACGACGCGCGGCGATCGGTGCGCGATACGGCCGGCAAGGTGGTCGAGTTGATAGGCGTGTGGACCGACATCACCGAGCGCAGGCGGCTCGACGAGCAGGTGCGGCAGGCGCAACGAATGGAGGCGCTCGGCGAGTTCTCCGGCGGCATCGCGCACGATTTCAACAACCTGCTGGCGGCGATACGCGGGTATACCGAGCTCGCCGCGCGGGACCTGGTGGGGAACCCGGAGGTTCGCGAGGATCTCGACGCCGTGATGCAGGCCACGGGCCGCGCCACCGATCTGGTGCAGCAGATTCTCACCTTCAGCCGGCAGCAGCCGCAGGAGCGCCACTCGATCCGGCTGCAGCCGATCGTGGCCGAAAGCCTCAAGCTGATGCGGGCAGCCATTCCGGCGACCATCGAGTTCGACGTAGCGGTCGCCGAGGATGCGCCCGCAGTCCTCGCGAACGCCAGTCAGATTCACCAGGTGCTCATGAACCTCGGGATCAATGCCTGGCACGCGATGCAGGGTCGTCCGGGGCGGCTGCAGGTGCAACTGGAGCCGTGGGTGGTGGATGCGAAGGCGGCGGCCACCAATACGCGGCTGCGGCCGGGCGCGTACGTGCGCGTGTCCGTCAGCGATACGGGATACGGCATGGATGCGGCGACGCTGCGCCAGGTGTTCGAGCCCTTCTTCACGACCAAGCCGCCGGGCGAGGGTACCGGCCTTGGCCTGGCGGTGGTCCACGGCATCATGGACGACCACGATGGCGTCGTCACGGTCCACAGCCAGCCGGGCGAAGGGACAGTGTTCCGGCTGTATTTCCCCGCCCTCGCCAGGGCGGCCGCTCCGCTCAAACCGGCCGCGACAGCGGCGCCGCGTGGTCACGGCGAAAGGGTTCTGGTGGTGGATGACGAGAAGATGCTTGCGAAGCTGGTCCAGAGGGCACTCGTCGCACGGGGCTACGAGGTGGAGACAGTCACGCAGCCGGCTGAGGCTCTCGAACTGGTGCGCGCCGATCCGCGGCGCTTCGCGCTCGTGATCACGGATCAGGCCATGCCGGGGATGACCGGGCTGGTGCTCGCGCGCGCGCTCACGGCCATTCGCCCAGGGTTGCCCATCATCCTGATGACCGGCGACAGCCGAGCATTGACGGCTGAACGCCTCGAAGCGGCCGGCGTGGCCCAACTGCTCCTCAAGCCCGCCACTCTCAATGCGCTGGGAATGATGGTGCATTCGGTGCTGTCGCAGCACGCAGACCCCCCAGTGGGTGCGCCAGAGAAGTAATCCGGCCTATCCGCGGCCGATGATTCCTCGCTCCCTTCGTGATCCGGCAGGTCGGCTCCAACTCCAGCCCTTCAAGTCAAACTGCGCGGCGCCTACTCAGCTTCCCTGAGTGAAGCTGAACGGATACTGGCCGTGCCGAGCTCGGTCGATACCGTGGTCTCCGGTGGCACGGAACGGGACACGGCGCAGATCATCCACCGTCTGAAGGCGGAGAGCAGCGCGTGGCGGCAGGACTACGCGTGGTTCGAGCGGGTCAGCGACCCTGACTCGGCGTGCTCGCCAGAGAGCTTCTGGATGACGATGTCCGGGTGAGGCCAGCGGTATGCGACGGCGATGGGCGACGAGCCCTGCCCGGGCGAACTTGCCGAGGC
>JBDTTN010000192.1:0-5861 GCA_039930625.1 Gemmatimonadota bacterium
CATGGTTCCCCCTGGTTGCGGGCGGCTTCTGCCGGCCCGGCCTGTAAGCTATACGGGACGGCGCCAAGGTGGAGGTGCATGATCACGCCGGCCCGCCCCTGACAGGAGATCGGCTGCAGGACTTGCCACCCCCGCGCCTCGTACCAGGCCCGCGCCTCGGTAGTAAACAGGTACAGCCGTTCCACGCCCAGCGCCCGCGCCTCTTCGATCACCCTGGCAACCAGCAGCCCGCCAATACCCAGGCCACGAGACCCGGGCTCAACGAAGACGCTTCCCAGCCAGGGTGAGAGCGGCGGAAAGTCCGGCATGTCCTCCTTCAGCAGGCTGGCGGAACCGACCAGCACACCGTCGCTCAGCGCGACGAGTGTCGTCGAAAGCGCTCGGCGGGCGGTGTGGCTGCTGAGCTCAGACTTCGCCGACTCCAGCGTCCAGTCGCGCACCAGCTCTCCCCATTCCGCGTGATGCCAACGGGCCAGGGTCGGAATGGCATCCGGATGATCTGCGAGGTACGCGAGCTCGATCATGCGGCGTCGGAAAAATTGGCCGCTCAACCCAGGGCCGGATCCGGAGAGGGAAAAGCGAGGACTGTGCGTACCGAGCGGGTGGCCTCGACGCGGCCCGCGTAACGCTCGGAGTGCGCCTGCTGCAGCGTGAGGGCTCGGCTGGTTCGGTAGCGATCGAGCGCCTCGAGGGAGGGGATGCGGTAGTCGAACACAAAGGTCTCCCTGCCGTCGGCCGACGCAGGGTCGATCTCATGGGTGATGCGACACCCCAGGAAGCTGCCGGCTCGGAGCACCTCGGGGATGTGGACGTCCCGCATCCAGGAGAGCCACTCAGGCGCGATCACCCGGTCGACGCGCACGGTGACCGAGTAGAGGATTTCCATCCCATCGCCAACAGCGGTGGTCCGCTGCAGTTGCCGGAGGACCTCGATGGCGCGGTCGGAATCGCGCTCAGGGACGAAGAGGTGATCGTGGTAGGCGGCCGAGACGGCATTCAACGGAATGCCGGCCGAGGCCAGTGCGGCGCTCACCCGGGCGAGGAAACCGACAGCTCCCAGGTCAGAGTGGATGGTCAGGATGATGCGCCGCGCGAGAAAGTCCGCCACGTAGCCGAGGCGCTCGGCGGCTGCCGCGTCGATGATGAGGGTGACGCCTTCAGACTCCCGGAAAATGCCCAGGGCACTGGTGCCGGCCGGGACCAGGGCGTCGGGACGGCGGCAGAAGGCGTAGCGGACCGGATCGAGCAACGGGTTCATTGTGGCGAGCAGTCGGTCGAGATCGCGCTCGCCTGCCAACCGGTGCTGCGCCGTCGTCATCCTGGTGCGCGGACCCGCATCATGCGCCCGACGATCGCTCCGATTGCACCTGCGCCAGCGGACGCGCCGGTGCCGATCGCGATAATGGAGAGCGGTACATCCCCGAGCAGGTTCGAGATGATCGTGCCCAGGAGTGCGCCCGCGCCGCCAGCGACGCCCCCCTGTCCCGCCGCGCGGCCGATGCTGCGCTCGGGCGACCAGGCGCCGGCGAGTACGCCGGCGAGGCCGCCGATGCCGGTGCCGACGATGGGGAAGAGTTGCGTCACGGCCGGGCTGCTGTGACCTAGCACGACCATCGCCACTTGGAGTATGGTCCCCAGCAGCGCCGCGCGGATCAGGGGGTTTCCGGATTGAGTCGGCATGAGCCTCCTGTCAGCGGTTGCTGAGGAACGCTGCGATGGACCTTCGGTGACCGGCGCAGCGCATGTCCGGGTTCATTGCGCGGGACAGGAGACCCGGGCGTAGTGGAATTCGATTGCGCGCTGTCGGTCGTGGATCGTTCCGCTCACCACGGCGGTGAGGGAATCGGCGCCGTGGCGCGCGTACCGGATCACCTGCGGATAGTCGTGTGTCAGGTTCTCGAAGACGATCGCGCTGTCGCTGACGGCGCTCGCCAGAAAGGTCGCCTGCGCCTGGCCGGAAGGCGAAGCCTCGAACGCCAGCCCGTTGGGCCCCTCCCGTATCAGCATCAGCTCCCATGAGCGCAGGCTGTCATTCTCCACGGTCCGGCTCATGCCCAGCAGCGCGCCGCCCGAGCGGGGGAGCCACACCTCGTCGGTGATCTGACCGGCTTCCGCCTGCCGCCAGCAGCCCGCGAGCCAGGGCGGCGCGGGTTGCTGCGCGGCGACTTCGGGGGCGAATCCACCGAGGGCAAAGAGCAGGAGCCACAGCGCGCGCGACCGGCGCCGCCGCTGTCCTCGCCCCGGTTCAGCGATTGTCGTAGACGAAGCTGTTGAGCTGCGCAATCGTGACAGCCTGTTCTGCTACCTGCCATGCCAACAGGTCGCCGATGGTGATGACGCCGGCGAGCCCGGTTTCACCGATGACGGGCAGATGGCGGATCCGGCGCGCGGTCATCTGTGAGGCGCACTCCTCCACTGTGACTTCGGCCCGGGTGGTGACGAGGTGGCGGGTCATTACGTCGCCGATGGTCGTGCGGGCGGGGTCGCGCTGCTCCGCGACGACTCGGCGCATGACGTCGCGCTCGGTGAAGATGCCGACGAGTTCTCCGCCATCCAGAATCAGGAGCGCGCCGATTCCACGCGCATTCATGAGCTGGGCGGCCTCGAGGACGGTGAGGTTCGGAGCTGCGGTGACGGTTTCGGAGCCCTTGCGGGCGAGGATATCGCGAACGAGCGGCATGCGGCGCCTCCCTGTGAGGGAATGAGCCGATTCTACTGGACTGTACTGCATCCCGCCAGCCACAGTGTGAATCTGCTCATAAGGTGCAGGTCATCAGCCAGTCCACCTGGGGATCCTCGCCGACTATGAAGGTGGTTCGGCCGGCCTTCACAAATCCCCACTTTTCATAGAACGCGACAGCGCGGGGATTCTCCTCCCAGACCGTCAGCCAGAGATAGCTGGCACCGCGCTCGCGCGCCGATTCCAGGACCGCGGCCATCAAGACCTGCGCGACACCGCGCCCGATCCAGGTCTGCTCCAGGTAGAATCGGGAGAGAAACAGCCCGCCACCCGCGGGGAGATCGGGCGGCGCGGGTCGGGCGGCCACCTGGGCAAAGCCCGCGGGAGCGTCGGCCACCTCCGCGATCAGCGTCGTCATGTCGGGATCGGCGAGTTCGGCGGCCTGAAGATCCAGGCTGTAGTGTGAGGCGAGATGTTGCGCCAGATCCTCCGCCGTGTTCTGCGCTCCGAACGCATCGCAAAAGGTGCGGGCGGCCAGGTCGGCCAGCATGGCAGCATCAGCGGCACGCCCGCGCCGGATGATCAGGCCGGGAGGCGGCGTCACGACGGGCGCTCGACTTCGACGACGGTGGTACCCCAGCCGTCATAGGCTCCGCCCGTCGATTCCGCCAGGTCGGTGAAATGGTCGCGCAGCTGGCGCAGGGCGCCGAGTTCGGGACGCATCGTCCGGGTGGCGAGGCAAAGCCAGCAGCTTTCCGTCTCCGTCGGACGTACCTCGGCCGTGAATCCCTCGGCACGCACCCGGGTGGCGAGGTTCTCCGCGTCCTCGCGAGTCTCGACGTAGAGGAAGAACTCGACCTCGTGCGGCTGCCCCAGGTCGGAGCCCGCCCGCAGCAGTTCCTCGAGGGTCTCTGCGTCCGGATCACCGTGTCTGCGGCCGCGCTGGGAGCCCCGCATCAGCAGATAGATGCCGAACAGACCGAGCACGATGAGAAGCGATAGCGGCATGGCTCAAGCCGGGCCTGGCAACGGTCGGTCTGAATCGGTCGGATCGATGTTCACCGCGGTTTCTCCGGATGGGCGCTATTCCTCGGCCGCCACTGGTACCGCGCCAGCGAGACCCGTCCCCGTGCGTCCACGAGCACACCCTCCGCGATCAGCCGGAACCGCTGCTCCAGTCCACCTCCCCCGGCCGGAAGGCTGATTCCCCCTGCCGCGTTGATCACCCGCTGCCACGGCAGGGCCGAGCTACCTGACAATGCGTGCAAGGCGTAGCCGACCTGCCGGGCGGCCCGCCCGAGCCCTGCAAGCTCCGCCACCTGGCCGTAGGTGGCGACCCGGCCCCGCGGAATCCGCCTGACGACGGCGTAGATCCGCCGGTAGCTCTCAGAGCCCGGGCTGCCCATCGCCGGCCCGCTCGGCAATCCGCCGAAGGTGATGCTCCGTGTGATAGACCGTGAAAGCGAGCATCTCGCGCACCGTCAGCGGCCCCAGGATCGGATGGGGGAGGCGCAGACGGTCGAGTGCCGCCTCCGGCCAGCCCCGCAGCGCGTTCTGCAGATCGACAGTTGCAGCGGTCCACGCCGTCATGATCTCGGCTCGGCGCGCGGCGGGATTCCCCGACGGCGGCTCGGTCGATGGGGTAAAGCGCCCGGCCCCGGCCCCCTGCGCAAGCTGGGCGCGATACACCTCCCGTACCTCCGCGAAGGATCGCGAACCGCGATGATGCCGTCCGAACCGCAGTCTCAGCACCCATCGCGGCAGCCGGAGCGCCGTCACCAGCGGTGTGGTGGCTTTCCGCAGGTGCCGTACATGCTCCGCCGGAGACCAGGCGCTGCCCTGGGCTGCAAAGAAAGTGGTGTCCGGCAGGGTCGCGAGGTAGGCAGTTCCCGAGGCCAGCAGCGCGCCGAGCGCATTGCCGAGGTCGGTGCCGGTGAGGGGCGTCCCGGTCTCGAAAGCGGGGGTCATGATCGCAACTTAGGGGCGCTCTCGCCGCGGAGCCAGTCGCGAGCGTCAGCCCGACGGGGCACCCGCCGTGCGGCCAGGTTCACCGGTCACGACGGCGCGCCGCCCCGCTGCAGGTCGAGTTCGTACACCAGGAAGTGATCGTCGCGCCGGTATCCCAGCGATTCGTACAACGCCTGGGCGACGGTGTTGTCGCGGGCGGTCTGCAGGAAGAGGCCGCGCGCTCCGGTGGCGAGCCCGAGCTCACGGGCCCGCTCCATGAGGGCATGCCCGATGCGTCGGCCGCGCGCCTCCGGAACGACGTAGAGGTCGTTGAGCAGCCACAGCCGGCCCGGCTCCAGCGAGGTCGAGGAGAACACCGGATAGAGCTGCACGAAACCGAGTCCGGTGCTACGCTCCTCGGCGAAATAGATGGCCGAATCGCCCAGCCGGAGACGCTCGGCGATGAACGCGCGCGAGCGCGGCAGATCGGCGGGCAGCTGGTAGAACTGGCGGTAGGCGTCGAAGAGCGGAGCAACGAGGTCAAGGTCGGTAGCGGTTGCGTGCTGGATCTGCATTGATGCCTCGGTCAGCGGGTCGGGGCAGGCTCCACTGCCTCACGTGCGGCGCGGCGCCAGTGCTCGCCCCATACGATCAGCTCGAACGTCCCGGTGCCCGGGTGAGCCGCGTCGCCATCGACGAGATCGAGACGCAGACCCTCATCACCGTCGAGCGAAGTGAGCAGACAGCCGAGACTCCGCTCGGCCAGGGCCACCGCGTGGGGGAGGATGAGGGCAGGAGAGGCCCGCAGCGCTCCCAGGGTTCCCCAGCGCACCGAGAAGTACAGCGCGGGAATCCCGTCCAGGGCTGCCGCCATCGCAGTGAGCCGGGCCGCGTGCGAAGCGCCTTCCGCCGCCGGCCAGCGCCAATGGCCTCCGGCAGGGAGCGACCGAGGGGCGGCGATGGCGCGGGCCGCTGCCGCCGCTGCCGGACTCGAGGCATCGGGGGAGATTCGCTGGGCCAGTACGACTCCCGGTCCGAGCACGGCGCTGAGCGTCGGCAGAAAGGCGGACGCGGGGATCTGGTCCAGCGGTGCCTGACTCACCAGCAGTCGGCGCGCCTTCGGATCCATGGCCGGATCAGGCATGCGCCTGCGGTGCCTCGGCGAGCAGCGCGCGGACATCGAGCGGCCTGGTGAACATCGCCAGCTCGCCGGAGGGAGTCGTGGGCCACTCGG
>JBDTTN010000193.1:0-5852 GCA_039930625.1 Gemmatimonadota bacterium
GGTGTCGCTGATCTGGAGGCCGAGGTCGATTGTCCCTACTGCGGCGAGAGTTGCAGCATCACCCTCGATCCGGGAAGTGGCGGAACCCAGGAGTACGTCGAGGATTGCCCGGTCTGCTGCCAGCCGTGGCGGGTGACGGTGCACTATCAGGAAGACGGGACAGCGGAGGTGGAGGTGAGGGAGGAGTGAGGGGTAGGCAAGCACTGAGAAACGGCGTGGCGCTCAGTGTCTGCCTCAAATTTCCTACGGGACGGCTGACGGCTGACGGCTGACGGCTGACGGCTGACGGCCTACTGCCTGCTGCTGACCGCCCTCCTGCGTCGCGCTATCTCCGGATCTGGTACGCCAGCTTCACGAAGAACCCGTCGTTCGCCCGCTGCATCCTCCTGAACTCGAAGGCGCTGATATCGTCGAGTGAGGAGCCGTAGCCGAAGAAGGCCACGGTACCGGTGGTCGGCTCGAACGAGATGAGCCAGTCGAGCCGCAGCCGGTTCGACTCCTGGCTCGCGGCCGGAGCGCCGCCCACGACCAGCGGATCGCCGGTCCGCGCATCCTGCAGGGCCGCCTGCCGCTGTGCCACATACTCCCCCACCACCCGGAAGAACAGACTGCGAATCGGCTGGTATTCGAGCTTGAGCCGCGGAATGATCGTCCGCGCGAACTCCGAGCCGTCGCGATCCCGGGTGATGCGCGAATAGGTGTTCGAGGCGGTGAGTCGGATGGAATTCGTCGGCCGAAGGGCGAGACTGCCGGTGATTCTCGTCTCGTAGCCGCGCGACGCCTCCGCGAAGATCGCCCCGCGCCCACGCGAAATTTTCGCGGTGGCGTTCAACGATTGCCACGTCGGGGTGGTGAGGCTCGCGCTGACCAGGAATCCATTGCCGACGCCTGCCAGCGGTGTGTAGGGGCTGAGTGTGCCGCCCTGGTCCACCTCGTACGTCGCGTAGTCGCCCGGCTCGAAATCGACGAAATGGTGCTCGCCATGTGCCGAGGCGCGCCAGCCGCCCCGCATGCTCAGGCTCGCGTCCACGCTCTCGGTCCCCTCGATGGCGTGCTTCAGGAAGCCGTCGTAGCGCCAGATCCGGTCGGGTCCGGCGAAGACGGTGAGCTGCTCGATCAGCGCGCCCCGGGAGCCGTAGAACGACAGCCGGTTGAAGCCGTGCGCCTCCACGATGTCGTTGCGCGGAACGAAGCCACTCTGCGCGCTGAAATCCTCTCCGATGCCGGTCACCTTGTAGTTGAAGCCCCAGCTCCTGCCGGTGCGATCGTACTCCACTTCCCAGAGCGGGCTGCTGCGGGTGGGGCTCCCGCGGAGGTCCCGCGTCCACGACCCGCCAAGCTGTCCCGCGACGTAATAGAGCTTGCCGAACACGATACGCGCGTCACCGGCGAGCACCCGGTTGAAAGCACCGTCCTGGTCCCGCGTAGTCACCACCACTCCGGCGGTGGAGTTGCTGCCGATGTCCCGCCGGGCGCGGGTGACGGTGAAGAAAGCGTTGGCACCCCTCTGCTCGTCGATGGCGATGAGATTGGCGAGGTTGGTCCGGCCGATCTTGGTGGTCACCTTGCCGCCCACCAGCGGATTGACCACCTGCCGGGTGTAGATGAGCTGATTCGGTGCGGCAAAGAGTTCGATCCCCTCGAGGAAGAAGGGACGCTTCTCGGGGAAGAACAGCGCGAACCGCTCATTCACCGTCACCAGACTCGCGTCCGATTCGATCTGGCTGAAGTCCGGGTTGTAAGTCGCGTCCACCGACAGATTGCTGCTGAGACCCAGCCGCAGATTGACGCCGGCGCTCGGTGACAGGTCCTCGCGGTCGAAGCCGCTCGCGGTGCGCTGGCCGTTGGCCTGCGCGGTCACGAACGGCTGTACCTCGGTGGTGATGCCGCGCTGCAGATCGTGCAGGCCAGTGATGCTGCCCGCCTGCAGCAGGTAGCTCGCGTTGGCGCGCCGGGTGTCGGTCCAGGTGTCGTCGTATCCAGTGCGCTGGATCCGGCGCTGCACGTTGATCCCCCAGGTCTGCGCGCCATTGCCGGGGTAACGCAGGCTCTTGAAGGGGATGCGGATCTCCACCACGTATCCGGAATCGGTCACCTGCCCGCGGGATTGCCAGAGAAAATCGGGGTTCTTGTCGGTGAGCCCTCCCTGCAGCGAGCCGGCAGTGAAGCCGCCCTCGCTCCGCACCCCATCCTCCTGCACGCCGAGGGGATTCACCGTGAAGAAGAAGGCGCGGCGGCGGTCGTTGAAGGTGTCGAGGTAGAGGGTGAGCCGGTCGTCGGCGTCGAGGTTGTCGCGGTCGGCGACGGAGGCACGGATCGATTGCGGCTGCCGGTCGTGTGCGATGATGCCGAAGTAGACCGCATTGGGCGCATACCAGACGCGAACCTCGGTCCGCTCCTCGGCGGCTCGCCCGTCGACCGGCTGATACTGATGGAAGCCGTCCAGCCGAGCAGCCTCCTGCCAGACCGGCTCATCGAGCCGACCGTCGATAACGACTGTGCTCTCGATACGGGGAATGCTGACGGTGGGAGGAGGGGTGACGGAATCCTGCGCCTGCAGCACGAGTAGAAGGGCCAGAATCATGGCCGACAATCTAGGCGGCCAATGGAGGATGGGTAAGGAGGTGTTGCCCCCTGCCACGACGGGCGGACACCAGACCGCCCGTACGATGAATCCACCCGCTGCGTTGGTCCTGCCCCGCGGCACCTGCTACTCGTAGCGCAATGCGGTGATCGGGTCCAGCCTGGCCGCGCGGCTGGCGGGCCACAGGCCGAAGATGATGCCGATGGCGGCGCTGGTGCCGAAGGCCACGGCGATGCTCTGGGTGGACACTAGGGCGTTCCAGCCATTGCTGGCGGCAAGCAAGTTGGTCACCCAGATTCCCAGGCCGATGCCGGTCGCGCCGCCGGCGAGGCACAGCACCAGGGCCTCGACCAGGAACTGCATCATGATGTTGAGCCGGGTTGCCCCCAGCGCCTTGCGGACCCCGATCTCGCGGGTGCGCTCGGTGACTGAGACCAGCATGATGTTCATGATCCCTATGCCGCCGACGACCAGACTGACCGCCGCGATGCTGGCGAGCAGGGTCGTGAAGATCTGGGTCGTGGCCTGCTGGGTCGCCAGCACCTCCTGGGAGTTGCGGATCATGAAATCGTTGTCGGCGCCTGGCCGGATCTTGTGTTGCCGTCTCAGCACGCCCTCGATGTCCACCATGCCCTGCTGCAACGGGACGCCTTCGCGGACCTCGACGGTGATCTGCCGCAGGCGGTCGCTGCCGAAGACCCGGTACCGCGCCGTCTGCAGCGGTATGACGATCTGCTCGTCGGGGTTCTGCCACGACCCGGCCGCACCCTTCGGGGCCATCACGCCGATGACCTCGAAGGACACGCCGCGGATGGCGATCGTCTGGTGGATCAGGGCCGCTGGATTGACGCTGAGCATATCCGGGATGTTCGCGCCGACGATTGCGAAGCGCTCCCGGGCCTGGTCTTCGCCGGTGGTGAAGAACCGGCCCTCGGCCAGCGTGAACCGCTTCACCGCCGGGAAGTTCGCGGTCGCACCGGTGATGGACGTATTGATGTTCGTGCCGAGGTATTTCACCTGCTGGTTGCCGGAGATTTCGGGGACCACCCCCGACAGCAGCCGGCCGTTCTCAGTCAGCGACTTGGCGTCATCGGTCGTCAGCCCCACCCGGACGTTGCTGGCAACGCCCCGGTTGAACATCTGGCCCGGATAAACCGTGAGTACGTTGGCACCCATCGCCTGGATCTGCTCCTCGACCGCCTTCTGCGCACCCGTGCCGAGCGCGACCATCGTGATGACCGCACCGACGCCGATGATGATGCCCAGCGCCGTGAGTACGGAGCGGAGTGCGTTGGCCCGGATGGACTGCAGGGCCACCATGACCGTCTCGCCGATCATCATGGTGAGGGCCTCGCGGGCGCGGCCGTCTTGCTGCCGGAGGCGTTGGTCATGCCGGGGATCCCGCCGCCTCCGGTGACTCGCTGGATGCGTTCCGTGAACTCTTTCTGCGACTGGATCAGACTGGCGCTGGGGAGGATCAGCACCGAATCCTGCTCGGTCAGTCCGCGCACCACCTCACTGTAATCCAGATCGGTCAGCCCGGTGCTGACGTTGACGGCGAACGGCTTGCCCTGGCGGCGGACGAACACGATGTACTTCCCGCCGAGCGTCGGATCGGCGTTGCTCTGACGGGCGCTCCCGCTCGCCCCGCCTGGCCGCCCGCCCATTCCTTGAAACACCTTGCGAAGCAGCGCCCGCTCCTCGGTCGTCGGCTCGCCACCGCTCATCCGCTTCTGGAATGCCGCCCGCACCTGGGCCTCGGTCACGCCCTCCGGAAGCGGGACGGTGCGACCGTCCGGCATCGTCATGGTGTTGCCGGACGGCTTCGCGCCAGCGGGTACCGCCGCCGTCCGTGCGCTGTCACCCTGTGGCGCCGGTACGGACTGTGCCAACTGGGCCTGCACCTCCTGCATGGTCAACCCGAGCACTTCGGCTGCGCTGGAGACGTCTCGAGTGGTGCGGAGCGCGGAGTTAGGCACGGCGAGCACACTGTCCCGGCGACCGATATGGATCTCCACGTCGGTGTTCATGCCCGGCTTGAGCAGTCCGTCCTGGTTCCGGATCCGGATCAGTACGGGAAACATGGTCACGTTCTGCTGGACCGTGGCCAGCGGCTCGATCTTGAGCACGGTGCCATCGAATGGCTTGTTGGGATAGGCGTCCACCGTCACGCTGGACCTGAGCCCTGGCTGGATCTTGCCGATGTCCGTTTCGTCCACCAGCGTGCTTACCTGCACCAGGTTGAGGTCCGCCATCTTGAGCAGCACCGTGCCGCCGCCGACAGTGCTGATCGGCGAGGAGATCACCTGCCCGCGCTCCACGTCGAGTTCGATGATGGTTCCCGTCGTCGGCGCCCGCACGTCGGTCTGGTCCAGGGTGATCTGCGCGTTCTGCAGGTTGACCTGCGCGGTAACGACGCCGGCCTTGGCGGTGGCGTAGTCGAGCACCGACTGGTCGAACTCGGTCTGGGTGATCGACTGCGACTTGAGCAGCGCCTCGGACCGGTCCTTCTGGGTCTGGGCGTTCACCAGCCGCGCCTTGGCCACCTCGAGCTGCGATTCGGCCTGATCCACATTGTTCTTCGGAATCCGGGGATCGATCCGTACCATGAGATCACCGCGCTTGACGACCTGGCCAGTCTGCACCAGCACCTGCAGGACCTCGCCTGAGGCCTGAGACTTTACCTCGACCGTGGTGTCGGGCTGGACGGTGCCGTTAGCCCGGGCCGACACAACGATGTCACGCCGCTCCACGGGGAGGGCCTGGTACACCGGCGACACCACAGCTCCCTGCTTGCTGCAGGCCGCGGCGAGGACGAGCAGGAGAAAATACGGCTTGCGCACTTAGGTCCTCGGGGTAAGGAAGTCGCGCTCGACTTTGCCGTCGAGCAGGTGGACCTGCCGCTCCGCATGGGCGGCGATATCATGTTCGTGGGTGACCAGCACGATGGTCTGGTTCTGGGCGTGCAGCTCCTCGAACAGCGCCAGGATCTCGGTGCTTGTCGTCGAGTCGAGATTGCCGGTCGGTTCGTCGGCGAGGAGGATGCTGGGGTGATTCACCAGCGCCCGGGCGATCGCGACGCGCTGCCGCTGACCGCCGGACAGCTCGTTAGGCCGATGTTCCAGGCGATTGGCGAGCCCGACCCGGGTCAGCGCCTCCGTCGCGCGATCCCGGCGCTCCCGGCTGCCGACGCCGGCATATACCAGCGGCAGCTCCACATTGTGCAGCGCGTCGGCGCGAGGGAGCAGGTTGAAGGTCTGGAAGACGA
>JBDTTN010000194.1:0-5837 GCA_039930625.1 Gemmatimonadota bacterium
GCCGCTCCCTCGGCGGAAACCGAGACTGAGGCCGCTACCGTCCTCTGAACGGTGCTGGTCTGAGTCCAATCAACGATGCGCCCCGGCGAAAGCCGGGGCGTTCCCGTTCATGGCATCCGGGTCTGGTTGTGGCGGAGCCATCGCCACCGCCACCCCGCGGCGATCCGCACGCCGCCGCCGAGCCCCGCCTCGAGATGCCATCCGCTGCCTGCAGCGGGCGCGCCCTCGATCCCCAGGCCCAACACCAGCCGGCCGGCGTCGCGCCGGCCTACCTGCCCGGCCACTCCCGCCAGCCCGTAGATCCCGACCCCGCGCCGTTTGGCGGGGGTAAGCATCAACTCCGCCAGCAGTTCCCCTCGCGCAGCAATCCTGTTGCGCAGCACCCCGGGCGTCGCGGTGAGCACGATCCGGATGCTCCCACCCGGTCGGAGCCCCAGCGAGATGCCGCCGCCCGCAAAGCTTGGGTCGGCCAGCGTGGCGAGCGCCTCGATACCCGCCTCGTAACCCCGGGGCTCCTGCGCATGGACGGGAAAGGCACGAGCGGCCACAGCCAGGGTCCAGCCAGTGGCGAGTATTCGGAGCCTGCTCCGGTTCGTCGCGCACAACGAGCGCCGGTTCACTCCCCGATCACCCCACCACCACGTCGTAGGTAACCGGAATGTCCGGGGCAAGCGAGTGCACCACGGAGCAGTACTTCTCCAGCGAGAGGTCGATCGCGCGCCGAGCCCGGATCTCGTCGAGGTCACGACCGGCGAGGTGAAAGACCAGATGCAGCGCGACGTAGCGCTTCGGGATCTCCTCACGCCGCGTTCCCGTCACCTCGATTCGCAGCGAGGCGAGGCCAGCACGCATCTTCTCGAGAATGGAGACGACATCGGCGCCGGTGCAGCCGGCGGCCGCGAGCAGCAGGGTCACCATCGGACCCGGTCCGGTGATTGAATCGCCGTCGATGGTGATCGATGGACCATCCGGTGCGCCGCCGTGGAAGGCGAGGCCCTGGGTCCAGGCGAGGGTGGCGTGACGCAGATTGGACATGGCACGATTGGGATTGAAGTGCGAGCAGCCTGAATCGACGAAGAAATCTACGCTGACTCCCCGCTACTTGGCTGCGTCCTCCTTGAACCGGGATTCGATCTCCGCGATCATCCGCTGCCGCTCCGCGATCTTGTCACCCATGGGCACGCCGAGGAAACGCTTGCTCTCCAGCGCGGCCCACGCGCCGATCATCACCACGATCATCCCCACCGTCAGATAGAACACCTTTTCGTTCGGCGGGAAGAAGCCGGTGATCGCCAACACGATCGCTCCGACGACGGCCAGCATCGCGATCGGCCTGGACCAGACACCAAGGTTGAACGGCCCCTTCTCCTTCCATGTCTTCCCCTCGGCGAGCAGTCCCGCCAGCACGGGCATGACATACGAGAGGTAGAGGAACACGGCGCAGCCGGTCGCGAGGACCACGAAGGCGTCGCCGTAGACGACCGACAGCCATGCGATCACGACGGAGGTCCAGATGGCGTACGTCGGCGTCCGGAATCTGGTACTCACATGGGACAGCGCGCCGGACGCCGGCAGGCCACCGTCCCGGGCAAAGGCGTACATCATTCGCGACGTCGAGGTCAGGCCGGCCAGGGCGCAGAGATAGTTCGCGATGACGATCCCGATGCTCAGGAAGCCGCGGACGCCACGCGACATACCGGCGCCCTCGTACATGTAGTAGAAGGAATTCCAGCCCTGCTTGGCACCCTGCGGCACACTCGGCAAGACCAGTACAAACGTGCAGACCATGACGAAGCCGGCGATCCAGGACACGAGGACTGCCGTCCACATGCCCTTGGGCACATTCACCTGGGCGTCGTGAGTTTCCTCGGATGTGTGTGCCGACGCGTCAAAGCCGGTGATGGTGTAACAGACGAACAGCAGCCCGAGCAGGAATGCGAACGGAGCCACGCCGGTCGCGGGAAAGACGCCGCCGCCAGCGTCACCGGTGTAGTTCTCGAAGTGGAAGAGCCGGCCGAAATCCGGCGGGACCGGCGAGCCGATGAGCAGGGCACCCACCAGCGCCACGGCCACCACGAAGATCAGGTAACCGCTGAAATCGGTCAGGATGGTCGTAAGCCTGATGCCATAGTGATTGATCACCCCCTGGGAAGTCAGCAGGAGGCCCACCGCGATCAGCTGCCACATGTCGATGGTGAACGCGGGTGAAATTGCCACCTGCCAGTTAGGCTCGATACCGAACATCGGCTTGAGCACCAGCGACTTGGACAGCAGGTAGACACCGACATCGACCGACGAGACCACGAACACCAGGCCGAGGAGGTTGAACCAGGCCGTCGCCCAGCCCCATGCCCGCCCGCCGAGGATCGAGCTCCAGTGGTACAGCCCGCCTGCGGTCGGAAAGGATGAGGCGATCTGCCCCATGGCGACGGCGACACTCATGGCGAAGAGCCCGCCGACCAGCCACCCCACGGCCACCGAGAATCCACCCCCGGCGCTGAGGGCGACCGGAAAGGCCGTGATGCCGCCGGCGAGTATACAGATGATGGAGAAGGAGATGGCGAAGTTGGAGAACAGGTTCATTCTGCGATGGAGCTCCTGCGCGTAGCCCATCTTGTGCAGCACCTTCCGGTCGTGCTCCTGGACTGTGTCAGCCATTTGCAGGCTCTCCGTTGGGGTTAGGTCAGGCAGGTGCCGGGTGCCTGCGCGGCGCTGCCCCGCCAGGCGATCTGCCGCAACGCTATTCCCCCACCGGCCGTTTGTCCCGCGGTGCGGCGGCGTTGTAATCCCAGATAGCGTAGAGTGCGATGGCCCCGGTCGCCCATGCGAGCGGCCTGAGTAGCGGCGAATCAGTCAGGAAGGCGATCAGGGCGAGCACCTGCGCGACCGTGACGGCCTTGCCACCCAGCCGGGCGGGGATGGCCATTGCGCGGCCGGAGCTGTAGGTGACGATGAATGCGATCGTGGCGACGAGGTCCCGCAGCAGCACCGCGGTAATTTCGTACCAGGTGAGCTCCCGCGAAAAGGCGACCACCAGAAACGCTGCAAGCATGAAGAGCTTGTCCGCCACCGGATCGATGAAGGCGCCGAAGCGGGAGCTGCCCAGCCGCCGCGCCAGCGCCCCGTCGAGCAGGTCGGTCGCCGCCGCCACAGCGAGAATCAGCAGCCGAGCCAGTGCATCTGGCACCAGCAGGAACGCCACCGCGAGCGGAATTCGGGCCAGCGTCAGCAGGTCCGCAGCGGAGAGTCCGGAGCGGCGCGGTGACGCTTGACCTTGCTCCCCCCCACCCCGGGGGCTAGCTTCGGTTTCCGGTCTGTCGGGAAGCCCTTCCTGCCGCCCGCTCACCCCTCACCGCACCCGGCCATGGAACTCGAGCTCCTCAAGAAGACGGCGATCTTTGCCGACCTGGACGAGGGAGAACTTGCCCGCGTCGCGGAAATCTGCAAGGAGCAGAAGTACACCGGCGGCCAGTATGTCTTCAAGGAAGGGGAACCGGGCAACCGCTTCTACCTCATCGTCGTGGGCGAGGTGCGCATCAGTCGCAACATCCCCGGCTCCGGTGAAGAGGCGCTGGCCGTGCTGAAGCCAGGCGCCTGCTTCGGGGAGATGGCCGTCTTCGATCGCTCCGAGCGGAGCACCGATGCCATCGCCAACGGCCCGGTGACGTTGATGACCATCTCCCGTCCGGACTTCGAGATCCTGCTCGACTTCAACCGCGACATGGCCTACAAGATCCTCTGGTCCATGACGCGGCTGCTCTCCGCGAGGCTCCGGGTGACCAACGACAATCTCCGCTCGCTGCTCGCGATCTCGATGTTCTAGCGCAGGCGCCCGGAACCGCCAGCATCCCGCCGTCGCTCGCGATGGTCTGCTGGCTGCCCGGAGCACCCGGCCGATGGCTACCTTCTCTCATACCATCACCGACCTCGGTGGCATCACCGCTCCCACGCTCGCCGATGAGCAGGCCCTCGCCGCGCTGACGATCGCCGCGGCCGGCGCCATCGGCCTCACCGCGCACGGACCCCCGATCACTCGTACCGGACCGCAGGGCATCGCCATCGGCCTGCTCGGTCACGGCGGGCATATCATCCTGCATGCGCGCCCGTCAGGCGGCGCCTGCCTCGTCGACGTCCTCACTCCCGGCGCCACGTCGCCTCAGCGTGCGGTCGAAGTCATCGCCCGGCGGCTGGGTGTGACTCCGCCCGCGCCCTGACGATTCGTTCACTGCCCATAGAATCGGCGTTCCCCATGCTCAAAGAAACTCCCGACCATTTCGACGCGGACCTCGTGCTCAAGATCTACGATCTTCGGCGCGAGGAGGTGATGCGCGAGTCACGCAATGCCATCAATCGCGACTACTGGCCCAGGAATGCGGAGGAGGCGCTGGCCGTGCTGCGGCCCGATCACCCACTCAACCGGGCCTGGCGCCAGACATCGACCTACTGGGAGATGGTGTACAGCATGGCCCGCAACGGGGTCGTGCACGCCGACTTCCTCGCGGAAAACAACGGAGAGGGGTTGCTGCTCTATGCCCGGGTGGAACCCTACCTCGACGCACTTCGTCAGGCGACCTCGCCCCGTTCATTCCGCAATGCCGAGTGGGTGGCAAAGGAGACGGAGATGGGGCGCACTATCGCCGACACCTTCCGTGCCCGGGTCCAGAAGGTTCTCGCCACCAAATAATGCGGTGCGCTCCGGCCTGTCATTTACGCCGGTCGGCGGATCGGGTGGGCTGCCGCCGAGGCGATAACGGCGGAAGATCCTCTGACTAGCCGGTGCCCCGCACAACCCCCTCGGCGCGGGCGCCCTTCAGGGTGGCCTGGGCCACATCCCGGATCTGGTCCGCGGTCACCGCGCGGTAGTGACCCGCCGGATCCTCCAGATCCATCAACCCGCCGCCAGCCAGCCACGCTTCGAGCATTTCGCCCGCCACCGCGGAGGAGCGCTGCCGATTTACCGCGGTCTGCCCGGCAAGGTAGTTGACGGCCTGGGAGAGCTCTGCCACCGTGACGCGCTCCTGGGCGAATCGTTCAAGCTCGCGCAGCATCTCCCGGCGGGCTTCCTCCTCCCGCTTTGGCGCCGTGGCGATGTAGCTGACGAAAGCACCCCCCCGCGCCTTCTGCCACGAGGAGGCGACAACGGTATAGGCCAGCGAACGCCGGTCGCGCAGCGCCTCGAACAGCCGGCCACCGAGCCCGCTCGCCACCGCGCTCCACACCTCCGCCGCATGCCGGGCTGGATCGCGGCGCGAAGGGCCCGGGAACACCATCGCGAACGCCGACTGCGCCTTCTCCCGCGGCACCACCCGGGTCACATGCTCCTCCTGCATCGCCCAGGCGACGGGTGTCGTCAGCGGCGCCGGCGGACGGGCCGAGTACCTGCCGAAGATTCCGGTGAGTGAGGCCATCGCGCGCTCCGGGTCCAGGTCTCCCACGGCGAGGATGACACCGCGCTGCTCGAGCAGCATCCGCCGGTGACAACTCCGGACGTCCTCGACCGACACCGTCGCCAACTGCTCTGGCCAGCCGAGCGCCGGGACGCCGTAGCTCGCGTCACCGAACGCCGCGGCGAAGGCAAGCTGAAACGGAAACCGGAACATGTCGTCGCCGACCTGCGTGGTCTCCTCCACCAGCAGGCCCCGCTCGGCCACGACCTGTTCCTCGAGATAGCGCGGGGATCTAACCACCTGGTCCAGCAGGGAGGCGGCTGCTTCGAGGCCATCTGCCAGCACCGAGGTGCCCAGCCCGAGCCAGTCGAGCGCCACACTCGAGGCGAGCGTACCGCCGAGCCGTTCGAACGCGAACGCGAGCCCGGCCGCATCGAAATCTCCCGCGCC
>JBDTTN010000195.1:0-5719 GCA_039930625.1 Gemmatimonadota bacterium
ATTTCATGGGGATATCACTCTCGATCGCGGGTAGACTGCAACCATGCTCTCGCACACCGCGCAATACGCTTTACGGGCCGTCGTGACCATCGCGGAGCAACCTGAAGGCCGCCCCATCGGGGCCGGGAGGCTCGCTGCGACCCTCGGCATCCCGCGGAACTACCTCTCCAAGACACTGCACCTGCTGGCCCAGTCCGGAGTGCTGGAGTCTACCCGAGGGAAGTACGGCGGCTTCCAGCTTGGGCGGCCTGCCGCGCGGCTCTCACTTCTCGACATCGTCACGCTGTTCGATGACCTTGCCGACCGACGTACCTGCCTGCTGGGCCGCGCGGTCTGCAGCGACTACAACCCGTGTGCCGCCCATTCGCGATGGAAGCTGGTGGGTGAAAGAACTGCGGAATTCTTCCGGGAGACGACGGTGGCGGATCTGATGCGCCAGAAGTGATCGGGGTGAGGCGGGGCTATGGCGTGCCGAAAGGCTTGGCTCGGCCCCAGAGCAGCAGCAGGAATCCGAAGGTCGCGCCCGCGAGCAGCAGCCTCCCTGAGGATCCGAGGTTGCCAAGGGGGGCGAGACGCCCGAGGAATCCGAACACCAGGCCCAGCGTGAACCCGGCATATGCTGTCCAGCCCAGCCACACGGGTCCGCGGTCGGGAGCGGTTGGATAGCGAGGCAGCATCCAGTAGGCGACGCCCAGGACGAACTGAACCAGCCAGCCGAAGAGCAGCAGCGTGAGGTGCATTTCCCGCAGGCCCGCGCGGGCGGTGTCATAGGCCGGCTCCGTGCCGAGCAGCCAGGCGCCGAGGCCGGTGCCGACGAGCAGCGCGAGGAGCGAACTCCGAAGCATCCAGACCGAGAGCCGCGGCATCAGCCTCGCAGCTCGCGGATGCGGGGCCAGAGCAGCGCCACGAGGAGTGTGACCGCGACCAGCTGGAACAGCGCCGCCAGCACCAGCGGCCAGGAGGGTCCGCCCATCCCCAGTCGCCACGCCTCGCCCGCCAGACGGAGCGCGAGCCCGGTATTCAACAGGACCAGCGCGGCCCAGCCCAATCTCTCGTCCCCGCGGGGCGGGGCGCTCGGGTGTCGCGGAAACATCCAGTAGGCCACACCGCTGATGAGCTGAAGCAGCCAGCCGACGGTCAACAGGTGGATCGCGCCGAGGTGAAGTGCAGGATTGGAGAGCGCGGGGAGCACAGCGGCGGGCCGTGCGAGGAGTGCCTCGATCAGCAGGGCGAGACCGAGGGAGATGAAGCCCGACTTTACGAGCCAGCGGGAAAGGGGTGGCAGGGGTCGCCTCCTACTTGAACAGTCCGAGCACAATTTCCAGCGCAATCAGCAGGATGACCACCCACTCGAGCGCTTCCATGCGGATCGAGGCGGCTTTGTCCGAGAGTTTCTGGTAGATACTCTCGATGGTGCTGAGCTTGCGGGTGATCGTCGCCTCCAGCTCCGCCAGGTGGAAGCGTCCGGCCGCGAGCCGATAGATGCGTGCAAGATACTCCTCGCCGAACACCTTCAGCGCGTTCGACACCCGCTCCAGCATGACCGCACTCTCGAGCTGCAGCTCCGCGACCTGGTGCATATCGGCACTGACCGCACTCGGCAGCATGCTGCGCCAGCCCTGGCGGCGTGCCAGCAGCTGGTAGGACCGTTCGATCGCGCCATCGAGCTGCAGGTCCAGCCAGCGCATCTCGAGCAGCTGCACGTTGGCGAACTCCAGCACGGCGCGCACATCCTCCGGATCAGGGTCGAGCACGAACGCGGCATCCCAATCGACGATGGTGAGGTCGGTCGGCCCGAAGGAGATGCGCACCTCGGTGGCGTTGCGGATCTCCTCGGCGGAGGGGCGGCCGGCATCCGGCCGCAGGATGCGGGTGATTGCCTCCGCATGCGCCTCACAAAAGGCCGCGGCGCTGGCGCCGGTCGGAAGCTGGCGCATCCCAACGATGATGTAGTCCTCGCTGAAATCCGACACGCTGGGTTTCACGACCGCCCCGCTCACCGATCGGAGCAGCGCCTCGACCCGGCCACGGGCATCCAGCTTGAGCGCGTCGGATGGGCGCAACGCGCGGATCGCAGCGGAAAGCTCGTCGAGCCCCCCGGGTACCGGGATCTGATACGTGACCGAAGCGGCCCCGAAGTCGTAGAGCACCAGGTCGACGGATGGCTCAGTGCGCCAGTCGCCGATGCTGATCGGTGCCCGCTCCTGCGATACCCTGAGCGGGGCGGGGCGGTACTGGAAAAACAGGGTCGCCCGCCCGCGATGCCGGAAGGTCTGCCGTTCGGATCCGCCGCCCATGGACCGCTCGGCCTGGTCCAGGTCGATCGCCTGGGCGACCTCGAAGACAAAGATCGTGTGAATCTCGGGCATTCTATCACGGCTCCTTCACCGTACACTCATACCGTCGCGGCAACATTGGCATCACCGCCAATCGGAGGACGAAATGGTAACGCTGACACGGGCAGAGGCCGGGCGAAGGCTCGCGCTGGGGCTGAGCTCCGTGGTTACTGATATGCCCGTCGTGCTGGCACTTTCTCCCGGCGGGATCCGTGTCGCCAGCGAAATTGCGCGCAGCTTCGGGGCAGTCCTCGACGTCATCCCCGTTCGTCGGCTGGAGGTCTCCGGTCGGCTGCACTCCACCTTCGGCGCCGTCGCCGATGCTGCAACCCTGATCCAGTCCGATCGGGTTGCGCAGTTGGGATTGCCCGACGATTACGTCAACGCGATGGCCACGCTTGCCCACCGCGAAATTGCGGTCGTCGCCTCGGCGTGGCGAGGCGGAGCGCCGCCGGTTGAACTTACCGGCCGCACCGTGGTGCTCGCCGACGACGGTCTGAGCGATTCGCTCGCCGTCGCTGCGGCGGCTCGCGGGCTGCGTGACCTCGGCGCCACACGTCTGATCTACGCCGCTCCGAGTGCCAGCCGCGCGCTGCGTGAGGCGGTCAGCGCGGCGTGCGACCAGTGCCTCCTCCTGTATGACGAGGCTGTACCGGTCGAGGCGTTCGTGTGCGAAGCCGACTTCAGCCAGACCACGCGATTTGAGGTTCGCGCGATGGTGCGTCGCAGCCGTCCCGGCTTTGCGGCCGTCGTTGGGCCGTGACCGTCCGAATCTACGGCGCTCCCGGACGACATGCGAGGCACGACAACGGCGCGCGGCGGGGCTGAAGCCGAGGCCGGCGCATCCGGCTCCGTGATCCTCGGCCGGCGCTTCCATGAATTCCACCGACGGCTCGAGGCGATCGAGGAGGATCCGTCGCCCGGATCGGTACATGAACTGCGGATTGCCACCCGGCGCCTCCAGGCTGCGCTGGTACTCTTCCGGCCGCTCTTCGACTTCCCCGCAGATGTCACTCCTTCGCCCCTTCGCCAAGTCGAGCGGCAACTTGGCAAGCTGCGCGACCTGGACGTGCTGACCGCGCGCCTCTCGACATTCTCTCCAGTGAGCGAGCGGCCAGAGGCGGAGGCGGCCGGTGCCCGCCTCGCCGGCGTCCTCGTCGCGGGCCGCAAACGCGCACTCAAGCGGGCCAGCGCCGCGATCGAGCGCAGGTCGCTGCGCCGGATGGCTGCGGCGCTCGCCGCCTGGCTCGACGATCCGCGTTGCTCTCCCGTCGCCAGCTTCCCTATGTCACTTCTGGCGCCGGACCTGCTGCTCCCGTTGTTCGCCCGAACCCTGCTTCATCCCGGTTGGCGCTTGGACGAGGTGCCGACACCGGACACCACGGCGGCCAACCCACTGCATTCGCTTCGGCGCCGACTGAAAGTGCTGCGCTATGGCGTGGAGTGCCTGGTCGACTGGTATGACGAGCCGATCATATCGTGGCTTGACGAGCTCCATGCAATGCAGGACGCACTCGGCGCCTGGCACGACGAGGGCCTGCTGCTCGATCGTCTTCGGGAAGCCCAAGGACCGGAAGCGATGCATGCCGAGTCGCTTGAGCGGGCGCGGGGAGCCGTGGCGCGCTGGCCGGCCTGGCGGGCCCGATACCTCGATCCGAAGGCGCGGGCCTCCCTTCGGCACCTGCTCGACGGCCCTGTGTCCCTCCCCTGAGCAGTCGTTCAGCGGATCGGCAGGGACACTCGGCGCTTCTTTTCCGGCCTCCCGATCATTGTTCCATTCGCGATTGCGGCAGGCCGTCTCGCTTGTGAAAAAGTGCCGCCCCGGCCGAGGCGGGCCGGGGCGGCGAGCGGTGCTGGTCAGATCTCAGGCTTTGATGAGGATCTTGTTCTTCAGGGTGAGCTCGGTCTTGGGCAAGCGCACCGTCAGGACCCCCTCAGTGTAGACAGCCTCGACCTTGTTCGCCTCCACCGCCTTGGGCAGGCGGATCGTCCGGATGAACTTTCCCGTCTCCCTCTCCTCCCACAGCATGTTCTCGTTGGCCTCATGCACCTTCTTCTCCCGATGACCGGTGAGGGTAAGCAATTCGCCCTCGAGATGGACATCGAGATTTTCCCGTGGCACCCCAGGGACCTCGACCCGCAGGATGAACTCCCTCTCGGTCTCGGTCAGGTCGATCGGTGGCATCCAGGTGCCTTCCATCGCCTTCCTGAGCGGCTCGTACCCGAACGCGGGAAAACCGAGCGGGGCGTTGAAGGCCCGATCCAAGATTTCGTCGATGTCACGGACAAGGGTTGGCACGCCGGTCTGCGTCTTCGTGAGTTTCATATGGACCTCCCTCTGAAGCCTTTCTCCATTCCCTCCTGACCCTCACGATTCAAGCTAGCAGGGGCACGCTGAAGCCCGATTGAACCGGCCACGAAAGGACGATCATGAATGGATGCGTGGCTTCGCCGCGTGGCGCCAAGCGTGGCTGATGGTCCAGACGTAGGCAGCGACGTCCCGGGCCTGGGCATCGGTGAGAGTCGCCCAGCCACGCATGGGCATGGCGGTATTGCGAGTGGAGAGATCTTTCGGGATGCCGTGGACCACCCGTGAGAGGATTCCTTCATAGCTGTCCTCGCCGTGCATCCAGATGCCCTGCGCGAGTGCCGCCCCGCTATCAGTTCCGACGCCGGCGAGACCGTGGCAGGCTGAGCAATTCGCGGAACCATGGAACAGTTCGCGACCCCTGGCCACCGCCGAGTCGTTGACCTGGGAGGGTCGGGGGATTGTGCGCAGCGTGTCCTGGGCGATGAGGCTGCCCGGGACGAGGAGCACTCCGAGCAATAGGAAATAGGAGCGACGGTTCAGCATTGGAGTCTCCGCGGGTAAGCCGACAGTGAGAAAGATGCTCCAAGTCGGGTGAAGGAGGGCGCAAGTATGTCTGAAGTGACCATCAGCCACTTTGTCCGGAGAGGACAGGTTGGTCGGTCGGCACAGGTCAGCGTGACATGGCTCCCAACGGCGGGGCACTCGGAAGTTGGTCACCCGAGCGCTTAATCAGGGCTGAGGCTGGTGTCGGCATGCGCGGGCGGGGCGGCGCCGTCCGGCATTGCGTTTGCTTTCAAGGAGAGAATCTCGAGATGGAGCACTCCGATGTGGCTCGACAACTTTGCCCACGTTCGTCCCCGCGACGCCGACCGGCTGGCCGGTGCCGGGATCCGAAGCACCGAAGAGCTGCTCGGCCGTCTCCCCGACCACGATCGCCTGATGGCACTGGCGCGAGAGACCGGGATCGACGAGCAGCGGCTGCTGTCGCTGGCGGTGCAGGCGCAGTTTCTGCGACTCCGGGCGCCCGCCGATCTGGCCCAGGCCGGTTGAGCAGCGTCACGCCATGGCGCTC
>JBDTTN010000196.1:0-5718 GCA_039930625.1 Gemmatimonadota bacterium
GTTGCCGTCTCTTCCCCTCAGCCCAACCCCCTGTCTATCTTCGGGTTACATGCCAACCCGCGCCGCTCGAGCCGCCTCCGACGAGGCCGGCAAGCTGTCGGTCGCCCGCAACCCCAAGGCGACGCACGACTACCACATTCTCGAGACGTGGGAGGCGGGCCTGGTGCTGACCGGCACCGAAGTGAAATCACTGCGCAACGGGAAGGCCTCGATCAAGGAAGGCTTCGCGCGGCTTGCCAACAACGAGGTCTTTCTCGAAGGCGTCAATATCACGCCCTATGAGCAGGGCAATCGCTATAACCACGATCCGGTGCGCAGCCGCAAACTGCTGCTCAAGCGCCGGGAGATCGAGCGATTGATCGGCGCCGTGGAGCAGAAGGGGCTCACACTCGTCCCCTTGGAGCTGTACTTCCGCCAAGGGGTGGCCAAGGTGACACTGGCGCTGGGTCGGGGCAAGAAGTACCACGATCGCCGCGAGGATCTCAAGAAACGCGACGCCGAGCGTGACGTGGCACGGGCGCTGGCGCACCGGAGCCGCGAATGATCCGCCGAATCGCGCTCCTGCTCGCGCTGCTCGGCACGGCCGTCGCTGTACCTGCGGCAGCCGTGCCGGCCCAGCTCACCATTCAGACCCCGCGAGGGACGGCTCGGCTCGCAGTGATCGTGGACCGGCTTGCCGGTCCGGTCGTCGCCGGGGACGCCCTGATCCGGGCGCTCAACGGGGCGGTGCATCGCGGTGAGCCGTGGGTCGAGGTCACCGTCGCCCGACAGTCGTTCCGCTTCCTGGAGGGCGCGCCGCTCCTCGCCTTCAACGACCGACTTGAGCCCCTCGCTGGCTGGGCGATGCGTCAGCGTGACTCGCTGTACCTGCCGCTCCAGTTCGTCACCGAGGTGTTGCCGCGGGTGCTGGCGGAGCGGTACCAGTACGACCCCGATCGCGGTCGCCTGCTGGAATCGGGGCCGGAACCGAAGCCGGCACGGCCGGCGCAACAGGCCGCCGACCCGCGGCTCCCGAACGGACTCCTGCCAGGCCACGTCGTGACGGTCGACGCCGGCCATGGGGGCAAGGACCCGGGCAATCCGGGGCTCTACTTTCCGAGGGGAGTCAGGGAGAAGGACGTCACGCTGGCCGTTTCATTGATGTTGCGAGATGAGCTGCGCCGGCGCGGTGTCCGGGTGGTGATGACGCGGACGACGGACACTTTGATCAATCGGGTGGATCGCGCGCCGTACTGCACCAACGAGTGCGATCTCTTCGTGAGCCTCCATGTCGACGCGCTCAATCCGAGCGCCCGCCGCCGCTACGGCGAGGTGAGCGGCTTCCACACCATCATCGTCGGGGAGGAGAATACCGAGGACGCGGATCGCATCGCCCGCATGGAGAACGACGCCGTACGGTACGAGGATGCCAGGCCGGATCGTCCCCGGGACGATCTCGACTTCATCCTCCGCAACCTGCAAATGAATGAGTATCTCCGGGAGTCGGCCCGTGCCGCCGAACTGGTGCAGGAGCATATCCAGGAGGTACACACCGGCGACAACCGCGGCGTCAAGCAGTCCAACCAGCTCGCGGTCCTCAACACCGCTCGGCGCCCGGCGATCCTGGTGGAAATGGGCTATAGCACCAATCCCCAGGACGCAAAGATTCTCACCGGACGGAAATCCCAGCAGGCACTGGCGACCGCCATTGCCGACGCGATCGTCACCTATCTGCTCGAGTACGAACGCAAGACTACCACCGGCGCGGGGAGCGGGCGATGAGCCGGCTCCTGCTCGGCGTGGTGGTGGCGCTCGTGGCTGGCTGCAGCGGGTATTACAACGGGATGTACACCGCGGATCGGCTCGCGTCCCGGGCCCGGCGGGCCGAGCGAGAGGGCCGCACCTTCGATGCGACCAGTCTCTGGGGCCAGGTCACGGTTCGGGCCGAGTCGGCGCTTGTCAGGCATCCGCGGAGCGGCTGGGCGGATCGGGCCCGGCTGCTGCAGGGCACCGCCCTCGCGAAGTTGAAGGACTGCAGCCGCGCCCTGCCGCTGCTGGAGGCGGTCATGGTCGGCGCCCGTGAGACCGAGCTCGCCGAGCAGGCCGCGCTGCTGGTCGGCAGCTGCCGGGTGGCAGTGGGGGATCCCATCGGGGCGACCAGCGCCTACGCGCGTCTGACGAACAGCCGGGACGCGGGCCGCCGCAATCTCGCCCTGCTGCAACATGGCCGGGCCCTGCGGATGGCGGGCAGCTACGACGAGGCCCTGGCCGAGCTTGCGGGGTCGGAAGATCCTCGCGCACGCGGCGAGCGGGCCGCAACCCTCGCCGCGCTCGGCCGGGTCCTGGAGGCGGAGGCGCTGGCGGACAGTCTCATGCTCCAAGGCGACTCGGCCGCGCCATACGATTCGCTGCACGCGGGACTTGCCAGGCACGACTCGGCGGCGGCCACCCACTTCGTGGACCGCCTCAGCGCGGCGACCGCGCTTCCGGCGGCGGTGCGGACGGCGGTGCTCCTGCAGGACGCCCGCCGACTCATTGACACCGATTCCGCCGCCGGCGATCGTCGGCTCGCCGAGGCCCAGACCGTTGGCCGTGGCACCGCGCTGGCGGCGGAGGCCAAGCTGCAAGCCGCCGCGGCACGGATCGCCCGCGCCGACCGCGCTGAGTCACTCGTCAACGAGGCGGATCACCTCGAAGACTTCGGTGAGGCGCCCGGCGTGATCGGGACCAGTGCCCAGCAGCTTGCGGCGGTCGCCCGGCGGGTTGTCCTCGTCGCGGATTCGACGCCGTCGGGTACCCCCAGTGGCGACCTGCGTCTCTTTATCGCCGCCGAACTCGCCCGGGATTCGCTCGGTGCTCCGCGGTTCGCGGCGCTCCAGTTCCAGCGCATCATCTCGGAATGGCCCGGATCGGAGTACGCGCCCAAAGCCCTGCTCGCGCTGATCGAACTCGAGCCGGCCCTTGGTGACAGCCTTCTGGGCGTCATCCGCGCCCGCTACGCCGACAGCCCCTACGTGCTCTTCGCCAGCGGGGAAGCGGCTCCGGACTATGAGGTCCTCGAGGATTCGTTGCGGCGGTTTACCGAGACTTTCCGCCCCGAAGGCCGCCGTCCCGCCCCGCGACCCGGGCAGCCCGGCGCACGCCCCGCGCAGCCCGTGACTCCGCGCGCGCCGAGCGAGCCGCAGTGACCCACGATCTCGCCCGCACGGTCTTCGGCCAGCGGTTCCAGAATCCGGTCCTGCTGGCGGCCGGGACAGCAGGGTTCGGGCGCGAGATTGCCGGTGTGATTGATGTCGAACGGCTTGGAGGCCTGGTCACCAAGGCCGTCTCCACTGAGCCGCGGGCGGGGAACCGGGCACCGAGAGTGGCGGAGTTCTCGATGGGGATGCTCAACTCCATCGGGCTGGCCAATCCCGGGCTCGCCCAGGTCAAGGCAGAGCAGCTGCCCTGGCTCGCGGCGAATCTCCGTCGCGCCCGGGTACTTGTGAACGTGGTGGGGTTCGTCGAGGAGGATTTCGCGACGGTCATTGCCGGTCTCGAAGCGGAGGAGGGCATCTCGGCGTTCGAGATCAACCTCTCCTGCCCCAACACCCACGCCGGAGGGCTCGAGTTCGGTGCCGACCCCGCTACGGTCACCGCAGTCCTCAAACTCTGCCGCGCCCGGACCCGGAAGCCATTGCTTGCAAAGCTCTCACCGGTGCTCCCGGACATCGCCACCATGGCGCTGGTCGCGCGGGATGCTGGCGCGGATGGTGTGACGGTGGTCAACACGATCCCGGGCTATCTCGCCGATACAACCGGAGCCCCGCGGCTGGGCAATGGGAGCGGCGGTGTGAGTGGGCCGGCGCTCCTCCCGATCGGCGTGCTCGCGGTCCGCAGGATCATGGAGCGGAGCGGGGGTATGCCGGTGATCGGGGTGGGGGGCATCCGGACTGCTGCGGACGCCCGGCAGTATCTCCGCGCCGGGGCTGCCCTGGTCGCCATCGGTACGGCCGCTCTTGCCGACCCCCGCATCCCCGAACGGGTCGTCGCCGACCTGGAGCGCGCCGGTGGCTGAAATCATCGTCGCACTGGACCAGCCGGGGGACGACGCCCGGCGCCTCCTCGACCGGATTCCCGAGGCGCGCTGGGTGAAGGTGGGGTCGATCCTCTTTGCCCGCGAGGGACCGACGCTGGTCCGCGAGCTGGTCGCGCGGGGCCTGCAGGTCTTCCTCGATCTCAAGTGGCACGACATCCCTAACACCGTCGCCGGAGCGGTGGAGGCCGCCCGGGATCTGGGTGTGGCGATGGCGACGGTGCACACCCTGGGTGGTGAAGCGATGATGGCGGCTGCGGCCCGCGCGGCCGGTGAGCGTCTGGGGATCGTCGGTGTGACGGTCCTGACCTCGCATAGCGCCGAGAGCTACAGTGCGGCGGTGGGCCGAGGTACGACGGCGGTGCTGATGGAAGAGGTCGGCCGGCTGGCCGGTTCGGCCCGAGCGGCGGGGCTTCGTGGAGTGGTCTGCTCCCCGCTCGAGGTGGCCACCGTTCGGTCTCAGGGCGCGGCTGGAGGATGGATCGTGGTCCCGGGAATTCGTCGTGCAGGGGACCAGGTGGGCGATCAGGTCCGGACCGCCGGCCCCAGCGAGGCGGCCCGTGCCGGGGCCACCCATTTGGTCGTTGGCCGGCCGATCCTGCAGGCGGCGGATCCGGGCGCCGCCTTTCGGGAGATGGCCGGGGAGGCGGGCTAAGCTGCGTCGATCCCTTGCATTACCCACAACCCCCGAATATACTTGCGTGCTCTACAGTAACCCGGTTCCTGGGAGTTGTCCGTGAAGGTTCGCTCGAGTATCAAGCCCATTTGCGAGCACTGCAAAGTCGTCCGGCGTCAGGGCACGCTCCGGATCATCTGCAAGCGCAATCCCAAGCACAAGCAGCGGCAGGGTTAAGGAATGGCACGTATCGCAGGCGTGGACCTTCCGCGCGAGAAGCGGGTCGAAATTGGCCTCACCTACATCTACGGCATCGGTCGCCCCACCTCAAACCGGATTCTCTCCGAGACCGGGGTGAGTCCTGAGACGCGGGTGCGTGATCTGTCGGACGCGGAAGTCGCGCGGCTCCGTCAGTTCATCGAGCGCGCGCTGAAGGTCGAAGGCGCGCTCCGTACTGAAGTCGCGATGAACATCAAGCGGCTCATGGATATCGGCAGCTACCGCGGCATTCGGCACCGCCGCGGGCTCCCGGTCCGCGGGCAGCGCACGCATACCAACGCCCGCACCAAGAAGGGCCCACGTCGGGCCATCGCGGGCAAGAAGAAGGTGACGAAGAAGTAAATGACGACTCCAGTGACGCCTGCGGCGCCAGCCGCTCCGGCCGCGCCTGCTCCAGTCAAGGCCGCCAAGAAGGGCAAGAAGATCGTGGAGAGCGAAGGAGTGGCGCATATCTCCGCCACCTTCAACAACCTGCTCATCACGATCACCGACATGAAGGGGAACACCCTGGTCTGGGGTTCCGCCGGCAAGGCGGGCTTCAAGGGGTCCAAGAAGTCGACGCCCTTCGCCGCCACCGTCGCCGCCGAGAACTGCGGCCGGGAGGCGATGAACCTCGGTCTCCGCCGGGTGCATGTGCGGGTGCAGGGCCCCGGCAGCGGCCGGGAGTCGGCGATTCAAGCGCTGGCGTCCGTGGGTCTCAAGGTCGCCTCCATCCGTGACGTGACGCCGATTCCGCACAACGGCTGCCGTCCTCCCAAGAAGCGGCGGG